>JBILUM010000004.1:0-18055 GCA_044370995.1 Ilumatobacteraceae bacterium
CGAAGCTCCGTGGCGAGACGCGCGCCGAGCTCGTCGCGCTGCACGCTCGTCTCGCGAGCACGTTCGTGTACGTCACCCACGACCAGGTCGAGGCGATGACGATGGGCACGCACGTCGCCGTCATGAGCCGCGGCCGTCTCGAACAGGTCGGTACGCCCCAGGAGGTGTACGCCCGCCCAGCGTCGGTGTTCGTCGCCCAGTTCATCGGCACGCCGCCGATGAACGTGCTGCCGGTCGGCGTGGTCCTCGATCGCCCGGTGCTCGTCGGTATCCGTCCCGAGCACCTCGAGCTCGACCCGACGTCGCCGGTGCGCACCACGGTGACCCTCGTCGAGCACCTGGGCCACGAGACGCTGATCCACGCGCGGGTGGGCGAGACGCCGGTCGTCGTGCGCCTCGACGCGATCGAGGACGCGCCCTCGGTCGGTGACGACGTCGGGCTCACGTTCCCCGAGCGGCACCTGCACCTGTTCGACCCGGTCACCAGCCGGAGGGTCGACGGATGACCCGCGACGCAGCGTCCCGACGACGTTGGCGCGATGCACCGCTCGCCCTGGCGATGTTGGCCCCGTCGCTGGTCGTCCTCGGCGCGTTCGTGCTGTACCCGCTGGCCCGAGCGTTCTGGCTCGGGCATCAGCGGTGCGATCCCACCGGTGCGAACTGCCAGAGCAACGGCTGGGATCAGTACATCGACGTGTTCCGCAGCAAGGAGTTCCAGCAGGCATTCGGCGTCACGTTCCGGTTCGCGCTCCTCACCGTGCCCGTCGGCCTCGCGCTCGGCATCGGCCTCGCCGTGCTCGCCGACAAGCAACTGCGTGGCATGGGGTTCTTCCGCACGGTCTTCTCGTCGACCGTCGCCACCAGCGTCGCCGTCGCATCGCTCATGTGGTTCTTCCTCCTCAACCCGAGCGTGGGAGTGCTCGCCGACTGGATCGGCGGCGTGGCGAAGAACCCGGGCCTGCTCCAGGACGAGGGCACCGCGCTGTGGGCCGTCGCGGTCAGCAGCATCTGGGCGAACCTCGGCTTCACGTTCATCGTCGTCACAGCCGGCCTGCAGAGCATCCCCGCCGACCTCTACGAGAGCGCGTACGTCGATGGCGCCGGCGGATGGATGCGGTTCAGCAACGTGACGCTGCCGATGCTCGGACCCACGCTGCTGTTCGCCGGCGTCGTGCTCACCAGCCGGGCGTTCCAGAGCTACGGGGAGTTCGACCTGCTCACCGGTGGCGGGCCCAACGGCTCCACCACGTCGCTCACGTACCTCATCTACGGCAACAACTCGATCATCAAGAACAACAGCGGTCTGCAGGCGGCGGTGGCGGTCCTGCTGTTCGCCGTGCTCCTCGTGCTGTCGCTGCTGCAGATCCGAGGCGTGGAACGGCGGGTGCACTATGGCAACTAGCACCATGCCGCGCGGGTGGCGTCTCACCGGGCGCTACACGCTGCTGATCGCACTCGCGATCGTCGTGCTGTTCCCGATCTGGGTGATGCTCGTCGGTGCGTTCAAGCCGGGCAACAAGGTGTTGCAGAACCCGCTCCTGCCCACGCACGTCACCCTCGACACGCTCCGCGAGGCATGGCGCGACGGCAACCTCGGCCGGGCGCTCGTCAACTCCACGATCGTCGCCCTCATCGTCACCGTCGCCCAGGTGGTCACCGCAGTGTTGTCGGCCTACGCGTTCGCGTTCTTGCGGTTCCCCGGTCGCACGTTCGTGTTCGGTGTCTTCCTCGCCACCTTGCTGGTGCCGTTCGAGGCGACGGTGGTCGTCAACCGTTCCACCGTGCAGGACCTCGGGTGGCTCAACAGCTACCAGGGTCTGGCGGTGCCGTTCCTCGCGACGGCGTTCGGCACGTTCCTGGTGCGACAGGTGTTCCTCACCCTGCCGAAGGACCTGCGCGAAGCGGCTCGCATGGACGGCCTCGGTCACTTCGGCTTCCTCCGCGAGGTGGCGGTGCCCCTGGCCCGCCCCACGTTGGGAGCGCTCGCGCTGTTCGGCTTCCTCAGCACCTGGAACCAGTACCTGTGGCCCACGACGATCAGCACCGACGACGACTGGAACACGGTGCAGAGCGGCCTGCGAGCGCTCGCCCAGGCCCAGATCGACAAGCCCAACCTGGTCATCGCCGGAACGGTCATCGTGGCGTTGCCGATCTTCGTGATCCTGCTCGTCTTCCAACGCCAGCTGGTGCGCGGCCTCACCGCCGGGGCGGTGAAGGGATGAGCCGCCGCCGGGTCCGCCCGGCGCTGGCCGGCGCGACGCTCGGTTGTCTGCTGCTCGCCGCCTGCGGTTCCGGCAAGAGCATCCTCGAGGCCGGCAACGAGCCGCGGCCCACGACGGCTCCGGTGACGACGCTGCCCGGCCAGACGACGGTGCCGGGCCAGACGACGGTGCCGACGGCCCCGCCGACGACCGAGCCGCGGCCGATCGACTCCCTGCCCCCGTGCGACATCGCTGCGCTCGACGAGGCGGCGGCCGACGGTCCGGTCGAGATCCTGTTCTGGCACGGCATGTCGAACGAGCTCGGACGTGAGCTCGAACGCATCGTCGGGCAGTTCAACGCATCGCAGGACCGGGTCGAGGTGCGACTCGAGTTCCAGGGCGGGTACGAGCAGACGATCGACAAGTACCTGCAGAGCGACACCGACAACCGTCCCGATCTCGTGCAGATGCCCGAGTACACGGTGCAGCTGATGGTCGACACGCAGAGCAACGTGCCCGTGCAGGCCTGCATCGAGGACGCCGGCTACGACGCGTCGGGCATCCTGCCGACGGCGCTCGACGCGTATGCCACCGAGAGCATCCAGTGGGCCATGCCGTTCAACGTCAGCAACCCGGTCCTGTACTACAACAAGAAGATCTTCCGCGACGCCGGCCTCGATCCCGAGGCGCCGCCGCTCACCCTCGAGCAGCTCGGTGAGTACGGCCGCACGATCCAGTCGACGGGCGCGGCCACGTACGGCGTCGCGTTCGACAGCGCGCCCGACGGCGGTGGCGGGTGGTTCCTCGAGCAGTGGCTCGCCAAGGAGGGCGAGTTCTACAGCGACAACGACAACGGGCGCAGCGCCCCGTCGACGCGCGTGTTGTTCGACGGACCCACCGGTGTCGAGCTCCTCACCGGGCTCCAGGACGTCGTCGCGACCGGCGGCGGGGTGTACGTGGGCGAGAACCCGAGCGGCACCGATGCCTTCCTGAAGCTGGCCGACGCGTCGACGCCCGCGTCGATGACCATCTCCACGTCGGCCGCGCTCGGCTCGGTGCTGCAGTTCGTGGAGGGCGGGATCATCCCCGGCATCGGGGTCGAGGATCTCGGGGTCGGCCCGATGCCCAGCCCGAGTGGAGCGCCGGGCACGCTGATCGGAGGCGCCTCGCTGTGGATCACCGCCGGCCGCGGCGACGCCGAAGCGGCCGCCGCATTCGAGTTCATCAGCTACCTCGTCAGTCCGGAGATCCAGTCCGAGTGGGCCGCGGCCACCGGGTACGTGCCCGTGAACGCCGGTGCGGTCGAGATCGATCCGCTTCGTTCGGTGTACACCACCGACCCGCGGTTCCGTGTCGCCTACGACCAGGTCGCCCAGACGCCGGACGTCCCCACGTCGAACGGTCCGGTGCTCGGCCCGCTGCGCGAGGTCCGCGTGACCGCGGCGTCGGCGATGGCGCAGATCATGAACGGTGCCGATCCTCAGGCTGCGCTCAGCGATGCCGCCGCCCTGGCCAATGCCCTGATCGCCGACTACAACACCCGCCGCGGCTGAGCCGCCTGCACGGCATTCGGACCGGAGATGTGGGCGAGGCCGCGCCACACCCCGCGGATAGCCTCGGCGCCATGGCCACTCCCTTCCCCGCCCTCGATGGTTCCGCGCCCACGCAGCAGCAGTTCAAGGAGGCGCCCGAGCTCGGGATCGACACCTCCAAGCGCTACACGGCCACCATGGAGACCACGCTCGGCACGATCGTGATCGCCCTCGACGCGATCAACGCTCCGAAGACGGTGAACAACTTCGTGTTCCTCGCCGCCCACCACTACTACGACGGCGTCGTCTTCCACCGCATCATCAACGGCTTCATGTGCCAGGGCGGCGATCCCACCGGCACCGGCCGCGGTGGCCCGGGCTACCGCTTCGACGACGAGCCCGTGAAGCAGCGCTACCAGATCGGCTCGGTCGCGATGGCCAACGCCGGTCCCAACACCAACGGCAGCCAGTTCTTCCTCATCAGCGGCCAGAGCGGTGTGCAGCTGCCGCCGCAGTACAACCACTTCGGTCAGATCGTGAAGGGCCTCGAGGTCCTCGATGCGATGCAGCGCGTCGACACCGATCGTGGCGACCGTCCCCGCGAGGACGTGGTGATCAGCTCGGTCACCATCACCGTCGCCGACTGATCGCCGACTGATCGCCGACTGACCGCCGACTGACCGCCGACGCACCGGTTCCACGTCGACGGCCGCAGGTTCCATGACCGTCGAGCTGTCCCTCGCACAGGCACGCCGTCTCGCGCTCGCGGCGCAGGGCTTCACCGATCCGCGCCCCACCGGGCGCGTCGACCGGCGACACCTGCGCCGCGTGCTCGACCGCATCGGCATCATCCAGATCGACTCGGTCAACGTGCTGGTGCGCAGCCAGGAGCTGCCCCTGTTCGCGCGGCTCGGGCCGCATCCGCGCTCGCTGATCCCCGACGCGACCGCCGACGGCGAGCTGTTCGAGTACTGGGTGCACGAGGCCACCCATGTGCCCACCGAGCACTACCACCTGCACCGCTGGCACATGGCCCGCGATCACAAGTGGGGTAGGTACTTCCAGCTGCGCGAGCGCCGACCCGGCTACATCGAGGAGGTTCTGCAGCGGGTGGCCGACGAGGGCCCGCTGGCAGCGGGCGACCTCGAGCAGCGCGTGGGCCAGAAGGGCACCTGGTGGGACTGGGACGACGGCAAGGTCGCCCTCGAACACCTCTTCTGGAGCGGGCAGATCTCGGCCCGGCGGCGGCCGAGCGACTTCGCCCGCATCTACGACCTCACCGAGCGGGTCATCCCCGCACACGTCCTGGCGAGGCCGGTGCCCTCGGAGACCGAGGCCCGCAAGGAACTGCTCGTCCTCGCGGCCCGCCACCACGGCGTGGGCACGATGGACGACCTCACCGACTACCACCGACAGAAGAACGCCCCGTGCAAGCCGATGCTCGCCGAGCTGGTCGAGGAGGGTCGGCTGCTCCCCGCTCGCGTCGAGGGATGGGACAAGCCGGCGTTCGTGCACGCCGACGCTGCCAGGCCACGGCGGGTCGCGGCACGGGCGCTGCTCAGCCCGTTCGACCCGGTGGTGTGGCACCGCGATCGCGCGCTGCGACTGTTCGGTTTCCACTACCGGATCGAGATCTACGTGCCACAGCCCAAGCGGCAGTACGGCTACTACGTCCTCCCGTTCCTGCTCGGCGACCGGCTGGTGGCGCGCGTCGACCTGAAGGCCGATCGCGCTGCCGGGTCGTTGCTGGTCCCCGGAGCGTTCGGCGAACTGGGCGTGCCGACGGCCGAGGTCGCCGATGCGCTGGCGGTCGAGCTCGCCTCGATGGCCGGATGGCTCGGTCTGCAGCGGGTGGTGGTCGGCGGCCGTGGCGATCTCGCAGCGCCACTCGGGCGCGCCGTGGCTCAGTACGCTCGCTCGTGATGTCCCACCCGTCCGACCCGTCAGCGAACGACGCCCCCGGACCGCTCGACGACCCCGAGGCGCTCGACCGCTCGGAGCGGATGCCGCCCTGGGTGTGGCGCGCCGTGGCGGTGTTCTGGTCGGGTGCGCTCGTCGCGCTGGTGGCGCGCGAGCTGTTCGGCAAGCTCAGCGACCTGCTGGTGATCCTGCTGGTCTCGCTCTTCCTGTCCCTCGCGGTGGAACCCGGCGTCAACCGGCTCGCCCGGCGAGGTTGGCGGCGCGGCTCGGCCACCGGGCTGATCCTCGCCAGCGTGGTGACGATCCTGCTGATCTTCGTGGTCGCGATCGGCACGCTCGTCGCCGGCCAGATCGCCGACCTGTTGCGCAACTCCGAGACGTACGTGACGCGCACGGTCGACTTCCTCAACGACACCTTCGACACCAACATCGACCCTGCTGACGTCATCGCCGAGATCCAGGACGAGGACGGCCGCATCCAGCAGTTCATCACCGATCAGGGCGACGAAGCGGTCCGCGTGTCGTTGAGCGCGCTGAGTGTCGTGTTCGAGGTGTTGACCGTCATGCTGTTCGCCTTCTACCTCGTCGCCGACGGACCGAGGTTGCGCCGCGTCATCTGCAGCCGATTGCGCCCGGCGCGGCAGCGTCGGGTGCTCGAGGCCTGGGAGCTCGCGATCGAGAAGACCGGCGGCTACCTGTACTCGCGAGCGCTGCTCGCCGGCCTCAGCGCGGTGTTCCACTGGGTCGTGTTCCAGGCGGTGGGCACCCAGGCGCCGCTGGCGCTCGCGCTGTGGGTCGGCCTGATCAGCCAGTTCCTCCCGGTGGTCGGCACCTATCTCGCCGGGTTGCTGCCGGTGCTCGTCACCCTCATCGACTCGCCGTTGAAGGCGATGGTCATCGCCATCGCGATCATCGTCTATCAGCAGGTCGAGAACTACGTCTTCGCGCCGCGCATCACGGCGCGCACCATGGAACTGCATCCTGCGCTCGCGTTCGGCTCGGCGATCGCCGGGGGAGCGGTGCTCGGCGCCGTCGGCGCGATCCTGGCGCTGCCGGCGGTCGCGATGATGCAGGCGTTGGTGAGCAACGCCGGACCGCGTTACGAGGTGGTCGACACCCACCTCACCGAGGTGCCCCGCCGCCGCGGGGACCGACGACGAGCTCCGATGCGGCGACATCACTCGGATCCGGAGCACCCACGATGAGCCTGCCCGACGCCTACGTCCCCGTGGCGATCACGTCGCGGAGCGGCTTCGACGAGTCGGTCCACTTCGGTGCACTGGTGGTGCTCGATGCCGACGGAGCGGTCGAATGGTCGCTCGGCGACCCCGACGTCGCGATCTATCCCCGCAGCTCCAACAAGCCGATGCAGGCGGTCGCGATGGTGCGAGCCGGTCTCCGGGTGGCCCCCGACCTGCTGGCGCTCGTGTGCGCCAGTCATGACGGCACCCCTGCCCACCTCGGGGCGGCCCTACGCATCCTCGCGTCGGCGGGCCTCGACGAGTCGGCGCTCGCCAACACCGCAGCCTTCCCGCTCCACGAGGCGTCGGCGCACGAGGTGCTGCGTCGAGGTGGTGGCAGGACGCCGTTGCAGATGAACTGCAGCGGCAAGCACAGCGGCATGGTCGCGACCTGCGTGGTGAACGGGTGGCCGCACGATGCCAGCTACCTCGCGTTGCACCACCCGCTCCAACTGGCCATCACAGCCACGATCGAGGAGCTCGCCGCCGAGCGGGTGCCCCAGATCGGCATCGACGGCTGCGGTGCACCGGCGCACGTCATGAGCCTCACCGGGCTGGCGCGCAGCTTTCGGTCGATCGCCACCGGCAGGGCGGGGGAGGCGGGCGATGCGGTGTACGCAGCGATGGTGGCGCACCCCGAGATGGTGGGCGGCGAGGGTCGCGACGTCACCTCGTTCATGCGCCATGTCCCGGGGCTCATGGCCAAGGACGGTGCCGACGGCGTGTTCGCCGCGGCTCTGCCGGACGGTCGGGCGATCGCGCTGAAGGTCGCCGACGGCGGTGATCGGGCGCGGCCGCCGCTGATGCTCGCCGCGCTCGAGCACCTCGGCCTCGCGACGCCCGAGCTGGCCGAGTCGGTGGCCGAGCACATCATGGGTCACGGCCGGGTGGTCGGCCACGTGCGGGCGGTGCTCGGATGAGTGGACCGGCTCGCATCCCGTTCGTCACGCTCGACGAACCTCGCTACGGCGAGGTGGTGCAGGTGGCACCGCTCGTCCGCCGGGTGATCGCCGAGAACCCGTCGAAGTTCACCTACCACGGCACCGGCACCTATCTCGTGGGCGAGGGCGACCACGTGGTGGTGATCGATCCGGGCCCCATCCACGACGGTCACCGAGCGGCGCTCACGGCGGCGCTCGCCGGGCAACGGGTGTCGGCGATCCTCGTCACCCATTGCCACGCCGACCATTCACCGCTCGCCGCCTGGCTGGCGGCCGAGACGGGCGCGCCGACCGTCGGCTTCGGACCGCACCCGCGACTCGACGACCCCGATGCCGACGACCCGATCACCGGCGACCCGATCACCGGCGACGAACCAGATGCCGTCGGCGCTGCGGGCGCCACACCGGATGGCGAGCCCGCAGGCGGCGAGGTGAAGATCGAGGAGTCGACCGACCACGACTTCGACCCCGTGCACCGCGTGGTCGACGGCGAGGTGGCCGCGGCCGGTCCGGGATACACGCTGCGCGCGGTCCACACACCGGGGCACACGTCCAACCACCTCTGCTTCGCCTTCGACGAGCAGGCCGCGCTGTTCACCGGCGACCACATCATGGGGTGGAGCACCACGGTGATCGGTCCGCCCGACGGCGACATGCGCGCCTACTTCGACTCGTTGCGCAAGGTGCTCGGCCGCGACGACCGCACGCTCTGGCCCACCCACGGCTCGCCGGTCACCGACACCCGACCCTTCCTCGAGGCGTTCCTCGCTCACCGGCTCGATCGCGAGGCGCAGGTGCTGGCCGCCGTGCGCAGCGGGCAGACCGACATCGCCGCGATGGTGAAGGTGCTCTACGCCGGGGTCCGCGAGGAGCTGCACAAGCCGGCCGGCCGCAGCGTGCTCGCCCACCTGATCAAACTCGTCGGCGACGGTGTGGTCGCCACCGACGGCGATGCCAGCCCGACCCTGAAGGCCGTCTACCGCGCCGTCTGACCCGGCTCGGGCGCTGCCCGTCAGTGCGGGTGGGCGTCGTGGCCGTGACCGGGATCGAGACGGCCCGCCTCGTAGTGCGCGCGCAGCACGTCGGCACCGAAGTCGAGGTGCGGGTTGCGCCACACGGTGTGCACGTGGTTCGCGCCCCGCTGCGTGTTGTCGTACTCGGCGAGCAGGTCGGCACCTTGCACTCGGTAGTAGTGGCCCTCGCCCGGCTCGAGGCTGCCGGCCCACGCGAAACTGAGCGCGCCCAGTGCCTCGTCGGTGGCGTACTTCGCCGACTCGGCATCGGCGAGCGCGTCGGGGATGCGCCGCACGTAGACGTCGAGCAGGGCGCGGAGCATCTCGCGCTGGTCGGCCCGCAGGGAATCGCCGCTCACACCAACCGGCACACGGGTCAGGCGCACGGCCTCGATGTGCTCGGCGGTGAGACCAGCGTTCGCCTCCGCCTGGGCCTGCACTGCGTCGATCCGTGCCCGCAGCTCGCCGTCGAAACGTTGACGCCACACGGCGCCGAGGGGCAGCGGGAGGTCGCCGTCGCCGGTGCCGAAGACCGGTCGGTTCGCACTCACCAGGTCGGTGGGCGCCACCGGCGCGAGGAGCGCTCGGGCCCGCTGCGACTCGTCGAGCGACCGCACGAGTTCACGGCCGAGATCCTCTGCGCCGGCGAGCGGTCGGAGTGGGTGCGGTCCGAGGAGCGGTGCCGATGCCGGGTCGGCACCGAGGAAGATCGGCGTGGTGCCCACCACCTCGCCGTCGACGATCACGTGGTTGACCGACACGTGGTGGCCACCGAATCGCCATCCCCACGGTTCGCTGCCGGCGGGATCGCCGAAGATGCGGACGAAGTACATGCCCGGGTCTCGACCCCGCTCGCGGCCCCAGGTGGATGTCCATCCCTCGGCGGCATCGAGCACGTTGTCGAGGCCCATCACCGTCGTCACGGTCACGTACCCGGCACGCGAGAGCCCGGAGGCGACCAGACGGTGCGTGAGTTGTTGTTGCCGGGGACGCATGGCGGCGATCGGGAGTCCGCCGTGATCGGTGGGTGTGTAGAAGAAGCGGGTCCGCTCCTCGTGATCGCTGAAGGGCCATTGGGCGATTCGGCGCTGCTCGTCGTCCAACGTGTCGATGAGCGCGACCGCAGCCTCGGCCATCTTCGATGCCAGATCTCGTCGTACCGTGCTCACGGACCCTCCTCGCGCAGACGGAACAGTACGTCGGGATCGGTCGGATCCCAGGTGCTGGTGAACTGCGACCGTTCACCCAGCCGACGCGTGCGTTCGACGAGTTGACGCCCGAGTGCCAACTGGCCGGGCTCCCAGGCAGCCAGAGCCGCCCGGACATCGTCGTGGGCGGCCATCGCGTCGGCGAGCGCCCACGCGTTCGCCGCGGCCTTCGCCGTGCCGGCCGCGGCATGTGGCCGGGCGACGAAGCCGGCGTCGCCGATCAGGCAGGTACGCCCGAACGCCAGACGGTCGACTTCGATGTCGTACACCACCTGCAGGAAGGGTTCCTCCACCGCGAGCACCACCTCGGCGAGCGCGCCGGGCAACCGCGCCGCCGCGGTGGCCCGGAGTTCGGCCACGTGTTCCGCCCTCGCCGTTCCGGGCGGCAGTGAGATCTCGCGTTGGGCGCCGGTGTCGTCGCGCAGGACGTCGCGGAGGTCGGCGCCGTCGAGGTAGTTGCGGTACCAGACGAAGTTGAGGAGCCGTTCACCGGTCGTCACCGATCCGTCGAGGCCGGGGATCGGGTACATCAGCACATGGCTGTTCGCGTACACGTAGTAGGTGATCGCGTCACCGAGCCGCGAGGCGGTGGCCGAGCTGACCTGCGACTCGGGCACCATGCCGCGCCACGCGACGTAACCCGAGTACCGATGGTTCGCTCCCGGTACCAGTTGCTGGCGAAAGCTCGAGGCGACCCCGTCCGCGCACACGAGCAGGTCGGCGTCGATGTGTCGGCCGCTGCCGAGGTGCACGGTGACCCGATCGTCGTGCTCGTCGCGCCCCGCCACCTCGTGCCCGAGCAGGTACCTGGAGCGATCGAACTCGTGGAGCAGACCGCGGTAGACGGTGTTCCACGAACTGAAGCGGTAGCGATGCTGCTGTTCGTGGACCGTCGTGCCCGACCGGTCGAGGTAACGGATGGCCTCGGTCGTGGTGCTGATCTCCTCGAGCGATCGGCCCGCCCGCTCCACCAGGTAGCGGGAGCTGTCCGGGAGGAACCCGATGCCGGCGCCGCGCTGCTCGAGTTCGCGCTGCGACCGTTCGTAGATCGTGACGTCGTGCCCGAGGTCGCGCAACAGCAACGCTGCGGTCAGCCCACCCAGGGAGCCACCGGCGACAGCGACCGTCCAGCGCTTTGTCATGACAATGTCCCCTTCACGCATCGATCACTCTGCTCCGCCGTCCCTGAGCGTGTCAATCTGCTCGGCCCACCACGCCTGGCGGAACCCGGGCGAGAACAGTTGTCGCGTGCCGACGATCGACATAATGTACGGACATGACTCGTCGACCTGGCTCCCGACCGGTCCCGAGGACGGATGCCCGATCCGGGGCGACGGCCTACAGCGTCGTGGCCGAGCGTCTTCGTCGCGAGATCGCCGAGCAGCGGTATCCGAGAGGGGTGGCGCTGCCGACCGAGGCGGAGCTGTGCGAAGCGCACGGCGTCAGCAGGCAGACGGTTCGCCGTGCATTCCAGGATCTCGTCGCCGAAGGGTTGGTCTACCGCATCCCCGGACGAGGCACGTTCGTCATCGACTCCCAGGGGAAGTACATCCGTTCGTCGGGTTCGATCGACGAGTTGATGGCCCTGTCGCTCGACACCGATCTCGACATCCTCGATCCGCCGTCGGTCGGTATCGACATCGAGGCCGCCGGGCGACTGCATCTCGACACCGACGACGTCGTCACGATGCGCTTCCGTCGGTTGCACCACGGTCGACCGTACTGCGTGACGACGGCCCACCTCCCGGTCGGGATCGGCCAGGGACTGCTCGATGTCGCCGAGTTCCGCGAGACCGGCGTCCGGCGGAACATGACGGTGCTCAGCGTGGTGCAGAAGGTGGCCGGGCGAGCGATCGCCGGTGCCGATCAGACGATCACCGCGACCTCGGCCACCGCCGAGGTGGCGGCGCTCCTCGAGTGTGCCGTCGGTGACCCGTTGTTGCGCATCGACCGGTTGTACTTCGATCACGCGGGCGACCTGATGGAGCTCGCGATCAACCGATTCAACCCGGCCCGGTACACGTATCGCTTCCAGATGAGGGCGCACGACGGATGACCGCGCCGTCGACATCCGTCGTCGGGCCGTCGCGGCGGTCGATCGCGGACGACCTCGTCTCGGCCTGTCGGGAGGTGGGGACCACGCACGTGTTCGGGGTGCCCGGCGGCGGGTCCAACCTCGACGTCGTCGGTGCTGCCCAGGCGCAGGGTCTCGAGTTCGTCCTCGTCCACACCGAGACGGCCGCGGCGATCATGGCCGGGGTGATGGCCGAGCTCACCGGTGCACCCGGCATGTGTCTCGCCACGCGGGGTCCCGGTGCGGCCAGTGCGGTGAACGGGGTGGCGCAGGCGCTGCTCGATCGGCAGCCGATGGTGGTCGTCACCGACTGCGTCTCGGCGTCGGACCGACCGCGTGTGTCGCACCAACGGCTCGACCAGCCGGCGTTGATGGGTGCCGTGAGCAAGGCCTCGATCACACTCGACGGCACCGATCCGGCTGCCTCGCGGGCGCTCGTCGCGCTCTCGTTGGAGGGCCGGCCGGGTCCGGTGCACGTCGACATCGATCCGAGCGCCCCGTCGATGGGGCCCGTCCCTGCCGAGCAGCGACCTCGTTCGGCGGTCGGCGACCTCGCTCACGTCCTCGAACTCGTCCGCGCAGCTCGACGGCCCGTCGTGATCGTGGGCGTCGGTGCGGTCGTGCAACGGCCGGCGGATCGTGCCGACACCGCAGCGGCCCTGGCCGATCTCGGCAACCGACTGCACGTGCCGGTGCTGTGCACCTACAAGGCCCGGGGCATGGTGGCCGACGGCTCCGCCTGGTGTGCAGGTGTGGCCACCGGTGCCACCATCGAGTCGCCGGTGCTGCAGACCGCCGATCTGATCATCGGGATCGGCCTCGATCCGGTGGAGCTGATCCCCGCAGCGTGGTCGTACGACGCGCCCGTCGTGCTGTGCGGTCCGTGGGCGGTCGACGACAGTTCGTACTTCGGTGACCGTCTCGCAGCCGAGGTGGTCGCACGCCCGTCCGACACGGTCGCGGCGATCGCGGCGTCCATCGTGTCCGAGTGGGCGGTCGATGACGGCGCCGTCTTCGCCGCTGCCGCGGTCGCCGAGGTGCTCGCTGTCGAGCCGTCGGCGCCGGTCGGCCTCGTTCCGCAGCAGGTGGTCACCCTGGCTGCGGCAGCGGCGCCGGAGGGCACGATCGCCACCGTCGATGCCGGCGCACACATGCTGGTCGCGATGCCGTTGTGGCCCGTTGCGGCACCGTGTGAACTGCTCATCTCGAGCGGGTTGGCGACCATGGGGTTCGCGCTCCCGGCAGCGATCGCGGCCGCCCTCGCCCGGCCCGGCAGGCATGTGGTGTGCTTCACCGGCGACGGCGGCCTCGGCATGGTCCTCGCCGAGCTCGAGACGGTCGCCCGGCTGCACCTCCCGATCGTCGTCGTGGTGTTCGACGACGCGTCGCTCAGCCTGATCGCGGCCAAGCAGCAGCCCGAGGGACACGGCGGTGCGGCCGCCGTGCGGTACCGGGCGATCGACTTCGCCGGGGTTGCCGCGGCGTGCGGCCTGCATGCCGAGCGGGTGTCCGACGTCGACGCCTACGAACGGGCGCTGGCGGCAGCGTTCGCCAGGGATGGGGGCACGTTGGTGGATGTCACCGTCGACCCGTCGGCGTATGGAGCGGTGCTCGACGCGATCCGCGGCGTTCGGATCCCCTCGAACTGACATTGGATTTGTACGTTCATTCATGACAACATTTCCCCACATCTCAGGGGGATCCACAGGAGGACAACCATGTCGATCAAGGTCGCCAAGTTCCGCGATGTCGCGGACGGACTGCAGCCTGGCCAGTTCGCAGTGGGCGAACGAGAGCAGGTGAACTCCATCTCCGACGTCGACCCCATGTACAAGCAGCTCATGGACAAGCCGTACGCCTGCGTCATGTCGGTGATCGGGGCCGATGGTCGGCCGGGCCTCACGCCGATGTGGTTCGACTACGAGGGCGACAAGGTGCTGGTGAACGTCGCATCGCAGCGCTCGAAGACCAACTGGATCCGGAAGAACCCGCAGCTGACGATCATCATCGTCAACCCGGAGAACATGTACCACTGGATGAGCATGAAGGTCACCGTCGAGCGGGAGATCCTCGAGGACGACCCGGCCGAAGGTGCATGGGTCACCGAGCAGCTCAACCGCATCTGGAAGAAGTACATCGGTCAGGGCGACGAGTACGCGCTGCGCGACCCGTCCATCGAGGAGCGCAGGGTGCTCTTCGTGTGCAACGTCGACAGCATCGCCACCTTCGGCAAGAGCTGAGGGTCGGCCGGCGCTGAGGTGACACGTCGCTGACCTCGATGGGGGTCGGGGTCAGCGACGGTCGACACCTGTGATCGGTGATCGCGAGCGGCCCTCGACGGACGATCAGGAGTACTGGTCGAGGATGCTGGTCTCGGTGAGACGATCGAGGGTGTCCTTGATCGTCTCGGCGAGGTCGTGGTCGACACCCGGCACCGACGCGATCTCGTCGACGGTGGCGCGCTGCAACCTGGCCAGCTCGCCGAAGCGGTCGACGACCGCCATCGCGAGCGTGGGCGTGACACGTCCCACACGGGCGAGCAAGCGCAGGCCACGGGGCGAGGCCGGGTCGTCGCCTTCGAGGCCGCTGCCGGCGTAGTTGCCGGTGATGGTGGGGTAGTCGGCGGCCACCAACTCGATCTCGTCGTCGATCTCGCCGTACACCTCGTCGAGCTGGAGCCGCAACAGCCGCGCATCGACGCCGAGCTCGACGATCATCGTCTCCAATTCGGTCGCGATGCGGTGGACCATGTCGCCGCGCTGGACGACAGCGGCGACGTCGCGCACGGTGACGACGTCCTCGAGTTCGTTCGCGGTGAGCGCGCTGAGCGCGTCGTCGAGGCGGGCCTTGTAGCGCTCGAGCGTCTGCAGCGCCTGGTTGGCGCGGTCGAGCAGGCGGCTGATGTCCTGCAGCTGGTGCTTCACCCCGCCCGCGTACACGTTGATGACGCTCATCTCCTCGCTGACGCTCACCACCGGCACGAGCAGCGACCGGGCGACTCGCTCGGCGGTGCGGTGGCGGGTGCCGGTCTCGCTGGTGGGCACCGTGGGATCGGGCACGAGGTGCACGTTCGCGCGAGCGATGCGCGTCGCGTCGGCGCTGAGGATGATCGCGCCGTCCATCTTCGCCAGCTCGCTCAGACGCTGCGGGCTGTACGGCGCGTCGAGCAGGAAGCCGCCGCTGCAGATGGCGAGCACGTCGGGGCCGTCACCGACCACGACGAGGGCGCCCATCTTGGCGCGCACGACACGGTCGAGACCGTCGCGCAGCGGGGTACCGGGAGCCACCGTGGCCAGCGCTGTGTGCAGTGCATCGGCGGCCGGGCCGAGGGTGGTCATGCCCGGAGTCTAGGGAGAAGCGAGTCCGGCTGCTGCGAGGGCCTGGGCCACGGTGGCCACCCGGAGCAGCTGCATGCCGTCGATGCCGGCCGGGGAGTTGGCGGGCACGATCGCCCGCCGGAACCCGAGCCGGGAGGCCTCGATGAGTCGCCGCTTGGCGTGCGAGACCTGCCGGATCTCGCCGGCGAGACCGACCTCGCCGAACACCACCAGGTCGGGTGGCAACGGGTGGTTGGCGATCGCGCTGCACAGCGCCAGGCAGAGTGCGAGGTCGGCGCCGGGCTCGCCGAGCTTCACGCCGCCCACGGCGGAGACGTAGACCTCGTAGTTGGCGGTGAGCACCCGTGCCCGACGTTCGAGCACGGCGAGCAGCAGGGCGAGGCGACCCGGGTCGAGACCCTGGGCGCTGCGCCGCGGGGACCCGCCCGCCTGGTGCTGGGTGGTGAGCGCCTGCACCTCGACCAGCAGCGGGCGCTGACCCTCGAGCGTCGGCAGCACGGCGGATCCGGCCACGCCGGTGCGGCGATCGGCGAGGAACAGTTGGCTCGCGTCGGGGACGCCGACGAGGCCCTCCTCGACCATCTCGAACAGGCCGAGTTCGTCGGTGGGGCCGAAGCGGTTCTTGACCGCGCGCAGGAGTCGGAGCGAGTGGTGGCGGTCGCCCTCGAAGCTCAGCACCACGTCGACCACGTGTTCGAGCGTGCGCGGTCCGGCGAGGCCGCCCTCCTTGGTGACGTGGCCCACGAGCACGACCGGTACGCCGCGCGTCTTCGCCTCGTGGACGAGGCGGGCAGCGCATCCGCGCACCTGGACGATGCTGCCGGGCGCCGAGCTCAGCTCGGGGTCGGCGACGGTCTGGATGCTGTCGATCACCACGAGGCTCGGACGCACCTCGTCGAACGCGGTGACGATGTGCGGGATCATCGTCTCGGCCAGCAACCACAGGTCGGGTCGCAGGGCCCCGAGCCGCTCGGCGCGCAGCCGTACCTGGGGCCCGCTCTCCTCGGCGCTGACGTAGAGGCTGCGGCCGGGCCATGCGGCGAGCAACTGCAGCAGCAGGGTGCTCTTGCCGATGCCCGGCTCGCCGCCGAGCAGGGTGACCGACCCGGGGACGAGCCCGGTGCCGAGCACGCGGTCGAGTTCGCCGATGCCGGTGGGACGCGGCCCACCCAGGTCGCCGGGCACGTCGGAGATGGGGACGGCGACCGCCGACGGGGCGAGCAGCGACAGGGCCACCGGCTCGGGACCCTCGACGTCCTCGGTGAGGGTGTTCCAGGCCTGGCAGGTGATGCACTGACCCGCCCACTTCGGGAACGAGGAGCCGCAGTCGCTGCAGCGATAGACGAGTCGGAGCTTTGCCACGGTGGGGACCTTATTGACGGGGTGTGACGCTGGGGTGACGCTGGGCCGGTCAGCGCGGACGCGTCGGGTCGTCCTGGTACACGCGCTCGTACGGGTGGTCGGTGAGCCCGCGCCCGGACCCGCGACCGCGACGTCGCGACCCACCGTCGAACCCTCGCTCGAGCCGGCGCATCGAGCGGTGCCGCCGGCGCTGGCGCCGCGCGACGACCACGATGCCGACGAGCGCGGCCGCAACCCACGCGACGAGTGCGATGAACAACACGGTGGCCAGCACCGGCCAGGCACCGCCGCGTTCGAGCGACTTCACCGAGGTCGCGGCGATCACGGTGTCCGAGCCGTCCATCGCGATGGGCCAGTCGACGACCGACCCTGCCTCGTCGGTGTCGGTGTCGGCGTCGGCGTCGGCGTCGATCTCGGCGCCGGTCCCGTCGGTACCGGTCCCGTCGGTCGCGTCCGGGGAGGCAGCGGCCACCTGGCCCGAGGTGTCGCCGACCTCGCCGGGCAGGTGCACCCGGAGCACGACGCCGACCGTGTCGACCGCGGCCGCTCCGGAGGCCGCGATCTGCTCGGCGTACGGCGTTCCGCCGACGGTGGCGAGCAGGTCGGGGTCGGCGAACGCGTCGAGCCCGCCGTCGAGACGACCGGTGCCGGTGACGGAGTAGGTGATCTCGCTGATGGTCGCGACGCGCTGGATCGAGATCGCCTGCAGCGGGCCGGACGGTCCGTTCAGCGTCGACAACAGCGCGGTCGCCTGTTCGGGCGTGTCGAAGGGGTGCACGATCGTGATCGTCAGGCCGCCGGACGGCGTGGGCTCGGCGCCCTCGGTCGACCAGCCGGCGGCGACGAGGTCGTCGGTGCGGAGATCCTCGGCCAGCCCCGGCGCCGCCGCGACCACGTCGGCATCGGCGACCACGATCACCGCGATCTCCCCGCTGCCGTTCTCGCTGACGTCGACGTCGACCGTGACGTCCACCCGGCACGCGGACAGCGTCAGCGCGCACAGCGCCAGCGCCAGCGACCCGAGCCGGCGGGAGGGGCGGTTCGGTCGGGTCACGGCGCCGATTCTGTCAGCTCTCGTCGCCGCACGGCCGCGTCCCCGCGGGATCGCCCACGAACCCGGCCCCCGACGCGCCGATGCGGGCGGCCCCGGGGGACCGCCCGCATCGGACGCAGTGCGGGTTCGGCTCGGCGCCGCAGCGCCGACGATCACTCGGCGACAGGCGGC
>JBILUM010000236.1:0-5105 GCA_044370995.1 Ilumatobacteraceae bacterium
TCAACGGCACCGCCGCTGCGCTGCAGTCGGCTGTCGCCCGCTTCGTGCTCACCCCGAACAAGGCCACCGCAGGCGCACGCAACGCCGGCACGTCCAGCACGAACGAGAACGCCAGGAACGGCAAGAACGACAAGAACGACACGAACGGCAAGCACCAGGACCGGACGTCGGACGACGCCCTCGCCACCGCAGGGAGCACCAGGTGAAGAACGACCAACTCACCCGGGGCAAGCTGCTCCGCATCGGCGGGTTGCTGCTCGCACTGATGACCGTCATCGCCGGTGTGGGCTACGTCGGCATGGCCAAGATCGGTGATTCCACGGTGCAGATCGAGAACGCCGAGGACGCCGTGACCCAGGCACTGTTGGCCAGCATGGCCAACGACGCCACCCGGGCGAGCGTCGAGAGCGCCTTCCGTGCGGCCAGCACCGAGGACACCGCCGACGACGACGCCGTCCGCGCCGAGGTCGCCGACAACGGCGACACCCTGGTGACCGAGCTGGGCAAGGCCGCAGACTTCGGCCTCGACGACGCCGAGACCCGATCGCTCGCGGCCGCGAGCGCGCAGGCCGAGGAGTACGCCGCCGACGCCGTGCGCGCCGCCGAGGCGACGCTCACCGGCGCCGAGAACCAGCAGGCCGTGTACGACGAGTTCCAGGCCAACTTCGACGCCGTGACCAGCGAACTCGCGAACCTGAAGTCGCTCTTCGCCGACAAGAGCGCCGCCGGTCGCACTGACGCCCGCGACACCGCGTCGAGCTCGAACCAGCAGCTCTACATCGGCTTCGCCGCTGCGCTGCTCGTGTTCGGCTGGATCGGCCGTCGCTTCCTGAAGATGATCACCCAGTTCATCGAGTTGAAGGTGGAGGCCGATCGAGCGAACGCGATGGTGACGAACTCGCCCACCGGCATGGTGTTCGCCGATGTCGACGAGGTCGTGCAGTACGTCAACCCCGCGTTCGTCGACTTGGCTCGCGACCTCGACGATGTCCTGCCGGTTTCGGTCGACGACGTCATCGGTTCGAAGCTGTCGGCGCTCCACCCCGATCCCGACCACCTGGAGCAGATCATCCAGAACGACCTGCCGCACAAGGCCCGCCTGCAGCTCGGCACCGAGTGGATCGACCTGATGGTCGACGAGGTGAACGACGAGTCCGGTCATCGCATCGGCACGATGACCAACTGGGTGCTGGTCACCGAACAGGTGAACCTCGAGCTGCAGCAGCGCGAGACGAGCGAACGCATCGCCGGCATCCTCTCGCAGGTGAACGACACCGCCACCCAGCTCGCCAGCGCCGCCGAGGAGTTCACCTCCGTCAGTCGCACGATGTCGGCGAGCGCCGAGAGCTCAGCCGCTCAGGCCGGCAGCGTCAGCAACACCGGCAACCGCCTGAGCGAGAACACCGCCAACGTCGCCCTGGGCGTCAGCGAGCTGCGCGAGAGCATCGGCGAGATCAGCCGCAGCGCCTCGGAGGCGAGCGCAGTGGCCAACGAGGCCCTTGCGGCCGCCACTCACACCGGTGACATCGTGAGCCGCCTCGGCGTCAGCAGCGCGGAGATCTCGAGCGTGGTCGGCGTCATTTCGTCGATCGCCGCGCAGACCAACCTCCTCGCCCTCAACGCGACGATCGAGGCCGCCCGCGCCGGCGAGCTCGGCAAGGGTTTCGCCGTCGTCGCCAACGAGGTGAAGGAACTCGCCAACTCCACGGCCAAGGCCACCGGCGACATCCAGCAGAAGGTCGAGGCCATCCAGAGCCAGACCCGCGAGGCCGTCGCTGCGATCGAGGGCATCGCCCACGTCATCAGCCAGATCACCGATGGTCAGGTGCGGATCGCGGCCGCTGTCGAGGAGCAGTCGGCCACCTCGGTCCACATCGGTCGCGGCGTCGACGAGGCCGCCCGCGGCGCCGCCGAGATCGCCGAGGCCATCCAGGGTGTCGCCCGTGGTGCCAACGACGTCGCCTCAGGCGCCAACGACACCGAGAGGGCCGCCGACGAACTGGCCCGTCTGGCCGCATCGCTCAAGAGCCTCGTGTCCACCGAGCCGACGGCCGTCAACGCCGTCAACGCCGTCAACGCCGACGAGCGCATCCAGCACAGCGCCGCCCAGTGGTCGCATCTCGACGTCGACGCCATCCCGGCGCCGGCCGAGCAGCCCGTTGGGGCCTCGGCATGGTGAGCCACACACGGATGAAGGCCGACCTCGCCGTCGCCCGCGTCGGGCATCTCCACATCGGCTTCAAGCTCGAGGCCGTGCAGGAGGTGCTGATGGGCACGTCGATCACGCCGGTGCCGTTGGCCGATCACGGCTGCGCCGGGTTGATCAACGTCCGCGGTGAGATCATGTCGGTCGTCGACCTCGCCACCCGCCTCGGCGTCGAGCCCCAACACGAGGCCGGCATGCCGTCGAGCCAGGTGATCGTGCGCACGTCGCGCGGTCTCGTGGCCGTCACGGTCGACCGGGTGGACGACGTGGTGCACGCTCCGGCCGATGCCCATGAGGCCGTGCAGACCAAGACCGGCGAGTACTTCAGCGGCGCCTATGCGCTCGCAGGCCGGCTCGTGCTCGTGCTCGACATCGACCGCCTCGTGTGGGGCGCGACGAGCGACGCCGCCGCGGCCTGACCCGCGAACCCCTCCCCGAACAGAACTCGTGATGAGAGATGAGCGTCCCTGCGGCGCTCATCTCTCGTCGCGTTTCGGGCAGCGGGTCAGCGGGCGAACGCCGCCCCGACCAGGTCGCGGCGACGCAGCGTCGTCGCCGGCGAATTCGACGCCTCGGTGCGCAGGCCCCGCTTGACGAGGACCCGCCGCTCGATCTGGCCGAACACGAGGCTGTCGACGAGCACACCGATCACGAAGATCACGACCATCGAAGCGATCAGCCCTTCGGCGTCGGAGAACTCACGGGCGAACTGCAACCGGGCGCCGAGCGACGTGGTGCCGGGGATGAGCACGAGCAGCTCGCCCGCCATCAAGCTTCGCCAGCTGAACGCCCAGCCCTGCTTCAGACCGGTGAGCACCGTGGGCATCGCCGCGGGGATCACCACGTCGCGGTAGAGGCCGAGGCCGCGGGCGCCGAGGGTGTGGCCCACCCGGCGAAGGATCGGCGGGACGCTGTCGACGCCGGCGATGACGCCGTTCGCGATCGACGGCGCGGCGCCGAGGATCACGACGAACAGGATCGCCTCCTCGCTGATCTTGAACAGCAGGATCGCGAGCGGGAACCAGGCGATCGACGGCATGGTCTGCAGGCCGGTGATCATCGAGCCGACGGCGACGCGCAACACCTTCGAGCGGGTGACGGCGATGCCGATCACGCCACCGATCACGAGCGACAGGGCGAACCCGGTGAGGGCACGGCGCATCGTGTGGCCGACGGCGCGCCACAGCTCGGCGGTGAACAGGTCGTCCCACAGCACGCCGCCCACGTCGGCGGGCGACGGCAGGACGAAGCGGGGCTTCCATTCGCGCCACACGATGAACTGCCAGATGGCGAGCACGAGCCCGATCGCGAACAGCTTGGGCCACAACGCCGACCACACCCGTAGGCCGAGCGGTCGGCGGGCGGCCTCGTGCAGGTCGAGGTGGTCGAGGCCGGCCAGCTCCTGATCGAGTTCGTCGTGGCCGCCCGTGCGGGCGCTCTGGCTGCAGAGGTCGTGGGTGTCAGCCGGCATGGCGACGCACCTCCTCGCGCAGGCGCACCGTGACGTCGGCGGCGATCGACGACACCTCGGGCGACTCGATGCGACGGGGACGTTCCACCGGCACCCCGAACTCGGCGGCGACGCGACCGGGGCGGCTCGACAGCAGCACGATGCGGTCGCCGAGGCGGGCGGCCTCGCGGACGTTGTGGGTGACGAAGATCGTGGTGAGCTGCTGCTCGGCGGCCACCCGCTCGACCTCGTCGTGGAGCACGTCGCGGGTGATCGCGTCGAGCGCACCGAAGGGCTCGTCCATCAGCAGTACGTCGGCGCCCTGACCGAGCGCACGGGCGAGTGCCACACGCTGGCGCATGCCGCCCGACAGTTCGTGCGGGCGCTTGTCGGCGAAGTCCTGCAGGCGCACGAGCGACAGCAGTTCGAGCGCCTGCGCGCGCCGTTCGGCGCGGGGCACCTTGCGGAACTTGAGCGCCAGCTCGACGTTCTGCGCGGCGGTGCGCCAAGGCAGCAGCGCGGCCTCCTGGAACATCAGCGCGACGCGACCCTGCGTCGTGACCGTGCCGGCCGACGGGGCGTCGAGCCCGGCGACGAGGTTCAGCAACGTCGACTTGCCGCAACCGGACGCGCCGACGATACAGAGGAACTCGCCGCGCTCGATGTCGAGCGAGACGCGATCGAGTGCGAGCACAGCGGACGGCCCGGTACCGAACTGCTTCGACACGTCCGCGATGCGGACGGCCGGCGCAGACGCGGCAACGCCGCGACCGGAACCGGTCGCGGCGTCACCGGCAGCAGCCGGATCCAGATGGGGATCCACGATGGTCACAATCCCGACACCTCGGGGTCGCCACGCTCGGCGAGCAGCTCGTTCAGCAGCGACAGGTCGTAGATGCCGTCGAGCTCGACCGGGTCGAGCAGACCGACGGAGATCGCGTCGTCGGCGGAGCCCTGCAGCGAGCCGGCGATCGGGTCGGCGGTGAAGGTGAGGTTGCCGAAGCTCGCCTCGATCACGTCGGCGTTCGGCGCCTGGTCGGTGATCGACTCGATCTGGGTGATCACGGCGGCCTGAGCGGCGGCGGGGTCGTCGGCGATCGCGTCGAGGGAGGCGAGCAGCCCCACCAGGAATGCCTTCACGATGTCGGGGTGCCCCTCGAGGTACGCGGTGCGCACGATCACGTGCGTGGTGACGTACTCGCCGTCGGTGTCGGGCCACAGGTCGCGCTCGTCGACGAGCACCGTGCCGCCACCTTCCAGGATGAGGCGAGTGGCCCACGGCTCGGGCACCCAGGCGCCGTCGATCGCACCGCCGATGAAGGCCTCGAGCGTGGTGGCGTTCGACTGCGGGAGGATCGACACGTCGCCGCCGCCGTCGGGCGTCGTTTCGAGACCGTTCTCCTGACGCCAAGCGCGCAGGGCGACGTCCTGGGTGCTGCCGAGCGACGG
>JBILUM010000237.1:0-5088 GCA_044370995.1 Ilumatobacteraceae bacterium
GGCCACCTGCGCGGTCATGTGCCAGGTGCCGGCACGCACCACGTCGATGGGCACCTCGGCCGACTCCGACTCGTCGCCGATCGCTGTCCGCAGCAGCCGGAGGCAGGACGGGACGTCGAAGTCGTCGATGGTCTGCGTCGCCGCGTGGAACGGGACCATGAACACCCACTCGCGGTCGAGGTCGTGGGCGATGAACGTGCCCCCGGCCGCCGGGTCCATCACGAAGTGGAGCACACCGAGCCGCTC
The DNA here is from genome assembly GCA_044370995.1 of Ilumatobacteraceae bacterium. GTDB lineage: Bacteria > Actinomycetota > Acidimicrobiia > Acidimicrobiales > Ilumatobacteraceae > VFMC01. Next base: position 247 of record JBILUM010000237.1, read on the forward strand.
GGCGATGAACGGCCGCAGGTTCGCCAGGAAGTGGATCGCGACGAAGTCCTGCAGGCTCGCCGGACCGATCATCTCGATGCCGAGCGACTTGCGCACACCGCTGCCGGCACCGTCGGCGGCGAGCACGTACGAACTGCGCACGACCGTCTCTGTACCGCTCGCGACGTCGCGCACGACCGAGGTCACGCCGTCGGCGTCCTGCGTGCTCGACACCCACTCGGTGCCGTAGCGCAGCTCGACACCGGGCGTGTCGGCGAGCTGCGCCGCCATCACCGGCTCGAGCAGGTGCTGGGAGATGTTGCGCAGCGGTGTGGGCGTGTGCGCCAGGCATTCGTCGCCCTGGCGTTCGAACGGCAGTCTGCCGATCAGCTCACCGCCGAGCCGGGTGACGAAGTTGACGTGGCCCGCGTCGGCCGGGTCCTTGGCGATGCGATCGATCGCGTCCATGTCGAAACCGGCCTGGCGGAAGATCTCGAGCGTCCGGGCGTTCACGACGTGCGCCGACGGGTTGGGCTGGGTGCTGCCGCGCCGTTCGACCACCAGACACCTTCGGCCGGCTGCCGCGAGCAACCGGGCGGCGGTCATGCCCGTCGGGCCGGCGCCCACGACGAGGAACGGAACCTCGAGCACCGGCGCCTCGGAGCTGGAGCCCATCAGAACAGGCCGCCGAAGCTGCCGCCGTCGAGCTGAAGGTTCTGGCCGCTGATGAACCCGGCTTGCGCGCTGCACAGGTACGCGCAGGCATCGCCCAGCTCCTCCGGGCGGCCGAGCCGCCCGGCCGCGATGGTCGCCGCCATGCGCGCGTACGCCTCCTCGACGGTGATGCCCGCCATCGACGCATGCAGTTCGGCCATCTGCCGCTGCCTGCCGGTGTCGATGCGCTCGGGCAACAGGTTGTTGATCGTGACGTTGGCCTTGGCGACGTCCTTCGACAACGCCTTGGCGACCGAGGTGAGGCCCGTGCGGGCACCGGTGGACAAGCCCATGGGCGACATCGGCGTCTTCACCATCGCCGAGGTGATGTTGACGATCCGGCCGAAACGACGCTCGACCATGCCGTCGAGCACAGCCCGGATCATCGCCAACGGGGCGAGCATGTTCGCGTCGAGCGCTGCGATCCAGGCGTCGCGGTCCCAGTCCGCGAAACGTCCCGGTGGCGGGCCACCGTTGTTGTTCACGACGATGTCGGGCTCGGGGCACGCGACCAGGAGGGCGTCTCGCGTGGACTCGTCGGCGATGTCGCCGAGGACCGCGTGCACCGGGACGTCGTGGCGCTCGGTGAGTCGGCGTGCGGCCTCCTCGAGCGATGCGGCATCGCGGCCGTTGATGGTGACGCCGACGCCTTCGCGGGCGAGCGCATCGGCGCACGCGAAGCCGAGCCCACGGCTCGACGCGCACACGATGGCGCTGCGGCCCGCGATGCCGAGATCCATCGGGTCAGCCCTCGGCCGCAGCGTCGAGGCGGGCAGCCATGGCCCGTCGCCAGTCGTCGAACGGCTGGAACTCGGGGAGCCCCTCGAGCTTGCCGCGCGTGGTGGCCTCGATCTCGTCGTCGGATGTCGACAGGTCGAGACCGTCCGCGTACGGCTGGGCGACGTGGAACGGCGTGTCGACGAAGCATTCGAGACCGTTGCCCTCTGGGTCGGTGAAATACAGCGACCAGGCGTTGCCGTGGGAGATCGGGATCACGGACGCGACCTCGGCCGTGGCGAGCCGTCGACCGATCGCGCGGAGGTCGTCGAGCGACGCGGTCCGGAACGCCAGGTGGTCGGCGAGCATGAACGCCCGTGGGGCCGGCTCGGGTGTCTGGACGAGGACGATCTGGTGGTGCGCCGTCGGATCCTGTGTGAGGAAGGCCATCTCACCCATCCCGGGGACCGGCTCGCCGCGGTTGCTCACGTGGAAGCCGAGCACATCGGTGTAGAAGGCGACCATGCGATCGATGTCGCGGACGGCCAGCGTGGCGTGGCCGAGGGAGAGGCGGGGAGCGGTGTCGGGCATGTCCGACACAGTGTCCAATATTGAACGACTTGTCAATCTTGGGGTAGGTTGACGCCCGTGCCCACGGCGACCGACCCGTCCCAGCTCACCCGTGGCCACAAGAAGAAGGCGCGCACACGACGGCTGTTGCTCGACGCGGCGCTCGAGGTGCTGGCCGAGCAGGGCGAGGGCTTCAGCATCGCCGAGCTCGCTGCCCGTGCCGGCGTCTCGCACGGCACCTTCTACAACTACTTCGCCGACCGCGAGCAGCTGATCGACGCGCTCGTGCCGCACGTCGTCGAATCGTTCGCGGCGCGTGCTGCCGTCGAGGTGGACGACCCCGACCCGGCCGTGCGGTTCGCGACGATCTCGGCCCGGGCGCTCGCTGCCGCCATGCACGTTCCCGACACCGTGCGTGTGGCGCTGCGCATCGACGCCGTCCAGCGGGCGCTGGTGGTCGACGGTCCCTTGTCGTACCTGCGGCGCGACCTCGTCGACGGTCACGCCACCGGCCGGTTCGTCGGCCCCGCCGACGACGGCACCCTCGACGTGGTGCTCGGCACCCTGCTCCTCGCCGCACGGCGGGTGATCGACGGCGAGACCGCACCGGCGTACCGGCGCAGCGTCATCGCGCGACTGCTGCAGTCGCTCGGCGTCCAGCGCGACGACGCCGTCGCGCTGGCCACGCGCGCCGTCGGCACCTCTCGCTGAGCGCAGGCGGGCCGGGGTGACCGCCCGCACGTCGCCGGTCTGGCATCGTGTCAGCCATGGCACACGAGCGCGCCGGCACCGTCGCTACCCCCGCCGATCTGGTCGACCTCCCACACCTGATCGCCGCGTACTACACCGTCGTCCCCGACCCGGCCGACCCGGTGCAGCAGGTGAGCTTCGGCACCTCCGGCCACCGCGGCACCAGCACGAACGGGTCGTTCAACGAGTCACACATCGCGGCCACGACCCAGGCGATCTGCGAATACCGCGTCGCCCAGGGCATCGCCGGCCCGCTGTTCCTCGGCCGTGACACCCACGGGCTGTCGGAGCCGGCGTGGATCACCGCGCTCGAGGTGCTCGCGGCCAACGACGTGACCACGATGATCGACGTCGACGACCGCTTCACGCCGACGCCCGCGGTGAGCCACGCGATCCTGCGCCACAACGCCGGGCGCAGCGCGATCGACGCGGGTCGTGCCGACGGGATCGTGGTCACGCCGTCGCACAACCCGCCCACCGACGGCGGCTTCAAGTACAACCCGCCGGATGGCGGCCCGGCCGACTCCGATGCCACCGGGTGGATCGCCGATCGGGCGAACCAGCACCTCGTCGCGGGCAACCGCGGCGTGCGGCGGGTGTCGCTCGATCAGGCGCGCTCGGCCGCCACGACGCTCTGCTACGACTTCCGTGGCATCTACGTCGACGACCTCCCCGGTGTGGTCGATCTCGATGCGATCCGAGCCGCCGGTGTGCGCATCGGTGCCGACCCGCTCGGCGGGGCGAGCGTCGATTACTGGGCGATGATCGCCGACCGACACGGGCTCGACCTCACCGTCGTCAACCCGCTCGTCGACGCCACGTGGCGGTTCATGACGCTCGACTGGGACGGCAGGATCCGGATGGACTGCTCGTCGCCGTACGCGATGGCATCGCTGATCGCCGCTCGCGGCCGCTTCGACGTGTCGACCGGCAACGACGCCGACGCCGACCGCCACGGCATCGTCACGCCCGACGGCGGCCTGCTGAACCCGAACCACTTCCTCGCCGTCGCGATCGAGTACCTCTACGCGCACCGCCCCGGGTGGGCGCCGGACTGCGGCATCGGCAAGACCCTCGTGTCGTCGTCGATGATCGACCGCGTCGCAGCAGACCTCGGTCGTCGGCTCGACGAGGTGCCGGTCGGCTTCAAGTGGTTCGTGCCGGGGCTCGTCTCGGGATCGATCGGTTTCGGCGGCGAGGAGTCCGCAGGCGCCTCGTTCCTCCGGCGCGACGGCACCGTGTGGACGACCGACAAGGACGGACTCATCCTGTGCCTGCTCGCCGCCGAGATGATGGCGGTCACCGGTCAGAGCCCGTCGCAGCGGTATGCGACGCTCACCGAACGCCATGGTGCACCTGCGTACGCGAGGGTCGACGCGCCCGCCACCCGCGCCGAGAAGGCATTGCTCAAGAGCCTCTCATCCGATCAGGTGACCGCGACCGAACTCGCCGGCGAGCCGATCACCGCCAAGCTCACCGCGGCGCCGGGCAACGGGGCCGCGATCGGCGGCCTCAAGGTGTCGACCGCCTCGGCCTGGTTCGCCGCCCGCCCGTCGGGCACCGAGGATGTCTACAAGATCTACGCCGAGAGCTTCCGCGGCGCCGACCACCTCGCCGAGGTGCAGTCCGCCGCGCGCGAGGTGGTGGCGACCGCGCTCGGCAGCTGACACCGGTCGCACGTCGGCACACCTGCGCCGGTGAGGCGCTCCATTTGCTCACGGGGTCCACCGTCGCCGAGCATCGTGGGATGACCGCGACGGACGCAGCATTCCTGGGCATCGACGAGATCGACGGTCGGCACTCGCTCCCGATCGAGAAGCGGCACTGCACGCCGTTCGACTTCCTGTACGGCGGCTCCGGTGTCGCGGCCTGTGCGACGGCAGCGGAGGCGGTGACGGGGCGCCCGCTGGTGTGGATCACGACCCAGTACGTCGGGCAGGCGACGTCGGGGGAGCGGCTCGACCTCGACGTCGAGATCCTGGTGGCTGCCCGATCGACGTCGCAGACCATCGTGCGTGCGCATGTGGGCGACCGGCTCGTGCTGCATGCCACGACCGCGCACACCGATCGTCCGGTCGGCGACGAGGCCTGGTGGGATGCGATGCCGGAGGT
>JBILUM010000238.1:0-5080 GCA_044370995.1 Ilumatobacteraceae bacterium
TCGAAGGTGGTCTCCGCCTCGTCCTCGGGCACGGTGGTCTCGGGCGTGCTCGGGACGGTGGTGGGTGGTGGCGGCGTGATCGCGTCGTCCACCGGTGCGACGGCGCCCTCGCCCGCCGCCGGCGGGACATCTGCCTCGGCCTCGGGCACCGGGTCGAAGCGCACCCATCCGAACCCGGCGAACTGCACCTCGGGCCAGGCGATGGCGGCCGACGACACGGCCTGGCTGCCGCCGTCGGAGGTGGCCACCGTGTCGAATCCGACAGCGATCCGCACCGGGAGACCGGCAGCGGCGGCGAGGACGCCGTAGGAGGCGACGAACTGCTCGTCGCGCCCGCGGCGGGTGCGGTCGAGGAACAGTTCGAGGATCGCCATCGAGTGCCCCGACGGCGTGTCCGGATCGAGGGCGTACTGGTCGCGCAGGTAGACGGCGATCGCCTGGGCGCGCTCGAAGTCGGTACGGGTGCCTGCGGTGATCGTCGTGGCGAGTTCGAGCACCGACGTGGGCAGCTCGTAGCCGGGAGCGAGCACGGCGCCGGCGCCCTCGCCGGCGGGCGCCGCGGTGAGCTGTGCCGGGAGCGCTCCGGTGCTCTCGAACTCGAGGGAGTAGGCAGTCCCCGTGGTGGGCTCGACGAGGGGGAGCAGACCGCTGCGGCCACCGTCGATGCGGACGTCGGCGGACACCGTCAGCGTGTTGCCGACGGTCGGCAGCCACAACGAATCGAGCGACCCGATGGTGACGTCGGTGCGGCGCGGTGCCGTGTCGGTGATCGGCTCACCCACGTCGTTGCCGGCGCGGCGGTAGTCGTCGGCGGGCAACCAGGCCCGCCCGTCGTAGCGGGTGAGGCCGACGAGGCGCCAGCGGTCGGGGGTCGGCAGGTCGGTGGTGAACACGACCTCCTGCGGTGTGCGGAGCCGCCACTCCTCGACGCGTGCGAGCGGGCTCAGCGCATCCTGCGCCGCCGACGGCAGTTCGACCTCGTCGCGCGGGTCGTATCGGTCGCCTGCGGCGATGCCGCCGAGGAGCAGCGGCAGCGCGGCCGACACGGCGACGATCGCCGCCGCCCACGTGGCGCCGACACGAGATCTCCCGCCGACGTGTTGCCAGCGGAACACGAGCAGCGCGGCGACGGCGTACGCCGAGATCGACCACATCGGTGGCGGGCCTGCCGGTGCCGACAACAGCGCCACCAGGCCGATCAATCCGAGTGACGGCAGCAGGGCGGCGGCCGCGGCACCGCGAACCGCCAGCTCGACGGCGACCACGGAGGCGATCCCGACGGCGAGCGCGATCGCGCCGGTCGCCGCCGGCAACGTGGGGGAGGGCCACACAGCGGCGACCACCTGGTTGACACCAGAGGTGATCGCGTCGAGCAGATCGTCGGGCAGCGAGCCGTCGTGGGCGAGCACGCCGACGACACCGCAGCCGGCGACGCCAGCCAGCGCAACGATGATGCGGAGCGGCCATGCGATGCGCGCGGTGAGGGTCATCAACGCGCCGGCGCACAGCCCGGCGAGGACGACGGTGAACCAGCGGTAGTCGTCGGCGAAGATGCGCGTGGCCTGCTGGGCGACGACGGCGACGGTCGCCGAGGCTGCCGCCGCGACCATCCACCGCTGGCGCGCCGGGCCCTGCTGTGGCGCGCCCATCAGAACTTCACCTGCCCGCCGTTCCAGCGGCGCGTGAACTGCTCGGCGCTGGTGGTGTCGGTGTGGCGCACGGTGAGCCGGGGGAGCGGCGCCGACCGGTCGTGCAGGCGGATCACGTGGAGCCGCTGGGTGAACGCACCCGTCGCTGCCATCTGGCCGATCAGCGGCGAGGCCGCGCCGGCGACGAGGTAGATCTGGTCCCCCGGGTCGGTCGTGAGCTTCAGTTGGCCGACGGCGAGCGTGCCGTCGAGCGGCGTGCGCTGCACCCGGGTGAACAGCTCGAGCGCCTCCTGCCGGTCGCGCAGCGCCCGCGAACGACCCGGCGCGTGCGGGTCGCGGGTCTTCGCGACGACGGGGATGTTGCGCTCCAGCGACTCGCACACGAGGCTGGCCGCGATCTCGACCGCGTCCTCGAACAGCAGGTCGGTGACCGAGCGGTCGACGGTGTCGAGGATCACGCACCGGGTGGTGCGGCGGAGTTCGAAGTGGTCACGCACCATGAGCGTGCCGGTCTTGGCGGTGCTCGCCCAGTGCACCAGGCGCGAGTCGTCACCGATCACGTACTCGCGCAGCGAGCGGAAGTCGGCGAGCGGATCCTCGGAGAAGCGCATCACGGTCGCCCGGGTCTGGCGCATCCGGTTGCCGCTCTCGGGCAGCCGGAGGGAGTGGATCGTCGGGTGGACGAGGATCTCGTCGGTCACGTCGTGCTCGACGGTGCGCACGGCGAGCCCGAACGGGTCGGTGCGTTCCTCGAGCAGCGGACCCACCAGGTGGGCGCCGCGCCGCAGCGCCTGCAGCCGGTAGGTGACGATCGTCGACAGCGTCGGGTCGATCTCGGGCAGGTCGATCGGCACGGCGTGGCCGGCGAGCTGGTCGATGACCCGGGTGGGTGGTGCGGGCCGGTCGGCGTTGGCCTCGAGGGTGATGTTCACCATGGCACCGCGAGGGACGAACTTGGGCGTGTCGACCCGGCGGAACTCGATGGGCGAGGTGACGCGGGGGACGAGCACGCAGCCGACGAGGACCATTGCCGCGACGAGCGCCAACACGAGGAACTCGCGGTACCCGGTGACGAGTCCGAGCGCGGCGAGTGCGACCGCGCTGACCAGCACGGCCGTGCCGTTGCGGTTCAGCCGGGACGCCGACCGGCTCACGGGTCGGTCAGCGGCTGTGGCACCCGCGGCACCGGCACCTGGTCGAGGATGCTCTGCAGCACGGCCGCTTCGGTGAGGCCGTCGATCTCGGCCTCGGCGGTGAGCGCGATGCGGTGGGCGAGCACGGGCACGGCGAGGCCCTTGATGTCGTCGGCCGTGACGAAGCTCCGGCCGTTTGCCATCGCGAAGGCCCGGGCGACGGCGAGGAGGACCAGGGTGCCACGGGTGCTGACGCCGAGGCGCAGGTCGTGGTGGGAACGGGTGGCCTCGACGAGGTCGGCCACGTAACCCCGCAAGGGTGCGCCGACGGCGACCTCGCGGGCGCACTGGATGACGAGGCGGAACTGGTGCGGGTCGAACGCAGGCGGCATGTGCTCGATCATCTGCATGCCCGGCGGGCGATTCATCACCTCGATCTCGGAGTCGCGGTCGGCGTAACCGAGCGAGATCTTCATCGCGAAGCGGTCGAGTTGCACCTCGGGCAGCGGGTAGGTGCCCTGGAAGTCGAGGGGGTTCTGGGTGGCGACCACCATGAACGGCGCCGGGACGGGACGCGACACGCCGTCGTAGGTGACCTGCCGCTCCTCCATCACCTCGAGCAGCGCTGCCTGCGTCTTCGGCGAAGCCCGGTTGATCTCGTCGGCGATGAGGATGTTGGTGAACGCCGGCCCTTCGCGGAAGAAGAACTCGCCGCGGGTGGGGTTGAACACCGAGACGCCGGTGATGTCGGACGGGAGCAGGTCGGGGGTGAACTGCACACGGCGGACGGTGCCACCGATGGCGGCGGCCATCGCCTTGGCGAGCGAGGTCTTGCCGGTGCCGGGCTTGTCCTCGATGAGGAGGTGCCCCTCTGCGAGCAGGCAGGCGACCGCCAACCGCACCTGCGACGTCTTGCCGCGGATCACCGACGCGACCGAGGACTCGAGCAGCTTGACGGCTGCGGTGCCCTGCTCTCGACTGAGGATGGGTGCGGAGGTGATCTGTTCGGTCATGGTCCTGCTGGGGGGAGCGTCGTGGGCGGCGGCGTCGAGTTGGTCACCGTGATGGTGATGGTGCCCGTCGCGGTGCCGAGGTTCTGGTCACGGACCACGTAGGTGATGATGACTGGTCCGGCGGGAACCGTACTCGACCCGTGGGTGTACGTCACCAGGCCACCACTGACGGTGACGGCGCCGGCCCCCGGCGGCGCGATCGTGACCGCTGCGTCGACGCTGAGGCCGGCGGCGGTCCCGTCGGGATCGCTGTCGTTGGTGAGCACGTTCACCGCGACGCTCGTGGCGGTGAACAGATCGAGCGGCGCCGTCTCGCTCGCGACCACCGGGTTGCGGTTGGTGATCGTGATCGTGATGGCGCCGGTGTCGGTGAGCGCTCCCGACGCGCCGTTGGAGTCGGCCACGGTGTAGTCGATGGTGACCGCTCTGCTGGCGCTGCCGGCCGGGATCGTGAACGTCGGGGCCGGCACGAAGGTGACGGTCGTCGCAGTGATCGTGACAATGCCCGTGCCCGCCGATGCCGGGGTCAACGTGGCGCTCCGCACGACGAGGGTGTCGCCGGGATCGGTGTCGTTCGTGAGCGGGGTGACCGCGATCGACGGGGTACCCGTGGGCGCGGTCGCGGTGTCGTCCACCGCCACCGGAGGGGCGTTGGCCACGGTCACCCGGACGGTGGCCGACGGGCTCACGAGCCCGCCGGGGTCGCGGACCCGATAGGAGAACGTCGCCACGCCGATGAACCCGTTCGCCGGGGTGAACGTCACGACGCCGGCCGAGAGCGCCACGGTGCCGCTGGTGGCGTTGGCGACCGAATCGACGACGAGCGGCGTGTCGGTGTCGGGGTCGGTGTCGTTGGCCAGCACCGGCACGGTGACGGCCGTGTTGCGCGGGGTGTTGATCGTGTCGGCGACCGCGACCGGTGCCCGGTTCACGGTGACCGTCACGGTGCCCGTGGCCGCCTGGTTGCAGGTGTTGCGGGCGGTGTAGGCGAACGTGGCCGTGCCGTTGAACGTGGCCGGCGGGGTGTACAGCGCACCCGTGCCGCCGCCCTGCAGGGCGACGGTGCCCTGGTTGACGTTGCCCACGCTGATCGTGTTGCCGGCCGGTACCGCGGCGAACAGCGTCACCAGCACGGGCGTGTTGAAGCGGGTGGTGCTCGAGATCGGCGTCATCGAGGGCAGCGCCGGACAGGCGGTGACGGTGACGGTGACGGTCGCCGTGTCGGTGAGACCACCGCTGTCGCGCACGGTGTAGCCGAACGTCGCCACGCCACTGAACGACGACG
>JBILUM010000239.1:0-5063 GCA_044370995.1 Ilumatobacteraceae bacterium
CAGCGCGTCGCGCGATGCGGCCCGGTTCATGACCCAGGGCGGGGCGATCGTGAACATCGCGTCGATCGCCGGCATCCGCGGTGGCGCCAACATCACGGCCTACTCCGCGTCGAAGGCGGGCGTGATTGGCCTCACCCGTGCGTTCGCCAACGAGCTCGGCGCGAAGGGCATCCGGGTGAACGCGATCGCCCCCGGCGTGATCGACACGCCCGGCGTGCAGGACCAGATGGCACCGCTCAAGGCGGGCGGCATGGACATCGAGAAGGTGATCTCCGGCAACCCGTTGCGCATCGCCGGCCAGCCCGACCACATCGCCCGCGCCGCGCTGTTCCTCGCGAGCGACCTCGCCGCGTTCGTGACCGGCCACGTGCTCGTGGTCGACGGCGGCTACACCGCCTGACACCGCCTGACACCGCCTGACGGCGGGGCGCCTCAGCTCTGGCGCGTCACCTTGGTGACGCTCGCGCCCGCCGGCGAGTTGGCGAACATGGCCTCGCTGTCGAAGCCGATGCGATCAGTGGGCACGATCTCGATCACCACGCGGCCCGGGCTCTCGAGGTGGTGGACGAACGCGTCCTGCTTGGCGACGTCGCCCGGTCGCACTCGCTCGGCCAGAGCCCGGTAGAACCACGAGAGCGTCGCCTCGTCGTCGTGCACGATCGCGTCGCCCTTGTAGGTGAGGGCCTGGCTGATGCCGATGTCGGTCCCGCGGCTCGAGAACGCGACCGACACGCGGGGCCTCGCCTCCACCGCCGCGACGCGCTTGCGGCGGCGCGTGCAGGTGACCCAGATGCGCCCGTCGTGGGCGACGAAGTTCATGATCACGCCGACCGGATCGCCGTCCCTGGTGGTCCACATGAAGGTGCACTCGGTCTGGGTGTCGAGCAGCATCTGTTCGCGCTCGCTCGCGAGCGAGAACATCGAGACGTCCTCGTAGCTGTCGACGTACTGCTTGCCGGTGCCGGCCGTGTCTGCCTCGCTCACGCGCTTCCCCTCCGTCGCCCGGGCCGCTCGGCCCGCTGCACAACTTACTTGCCGGTTAGTTTCGCTCCCCATGGCAGCGATCAGGGCAGTGGTGTTCGACTTCGGCGGGGTGCTGATCAGTCCGATCGTGGAGAAGGTCGCCGTGATGGCCGAGGCCCACGACACCACGATGCACGAGCTCCTGCACGTCCTGCTCGGACCGCGCGAGTCGGGCCCCGACCATCCGTGGCACCGCTGCGAGCGCGGCGAGATCACCGTCGCGGAGATCCAGCCCGGACTCGGACCGTGGGCGGCGGCCGCGGGCATCTCGTTGCGGGGCGACGAGATCGAGTCGCTCATGGAGGGCGGTTACCGGGTCCTCGACGAGGTGATCGCCCACATCGACAGGTTGCGCGTCGCCGGGTACCGCACCGGCCTGCTCACCAACACCTTCGCCGAGTTCCGTCCGAAGATGGACGCCGACATCGGCTTCCACCGCTTCGACGCCGTCGTCGAGAGCTTCGCCGTGCAGGCGCGCAAGCCCGAGCTCGCCATCTACGAAGCGACCCGCGAGATGCTCGACGTGGACCACGACGAGATCGTCTACCTCGACGACTTCGATCAGAACCTCGAGCCGGCGAAGGCGCTCGGGTGGCAGGTCATCCACGTCACCGGTCCGGAACAGTCGCTCGCCGCGCTGCAGGAGTTCGCACCCGTCCCACGTCCCTGAGCGTCGAACCCGATCGACCCCCGGGCGGACGCGCTCAGCTCCAGGCGTTCCAGCGGATGACGTTGTCGGCGGGCGGGCGCTTGGCCAGCTTGAAGTCGGTGCCGATCGTGTAGGCCACCGGGAACAGGCCGGCCTGGGTGTACTGGTCGTACGGGATGTTCAACAACTCGGCCACTTCCCGCTCACTCTGCACGGTCATGGTGGTCCACGCGGTGCCCAGACCGCGCTCGCGAGCCGCGAGCATGAAGCTCCACACGCCGGGCAGGATCGATCCCCAGCGCGAGGCCTGCCGTGCGACCGGCGTCGTGTCGGTCATCCGGTCGGCGAGCAGCGGGATCATCATCACCGGCACGCGCTCGAAGTTCTCGGCGAGGTAGGTGGCCGACTGCTGCACGGCGTCGCCGGCATGTTCGGCCTGGGGCTTGCCCGAGGTCTGGGCGTACACGAAGAAGTGCTTGCGATAGATCTCGGCGAGGGCCAGCTTCGTGGGTGCGTCGTCGACGAACACCCACCGCCACCGCTGGGTGTTCGAACCCGACGGGGACTGGTGCGCGATCTCCACGCACTCGGTGATCAGCTCACGCGGCACCGGCCGATCGAAGTCGAGCCGCTTGCGCACCGCCCGTGTGGTGGTGAGCACCTCGTCGGCGGTGAGGCCGAGGCGAGGGAAGCCGGTGGGCGTGAGCTGATCACTCATGAGTGTGTGCTTCCGTTCCGTGCGTCGGTACCGACCGGGGTCAGTACGGCATCGTCCCGCCATCGACCGGGAACATGCATCCCGTGATGTTGCGGGCGGCGTCGCTGGCGAGCATGACGGCCACGGCCGCCACCTCCTCCACCTTGTTCGGGCGCTTGATCGAGCTCTCCTGACAGAACATGTCGATCAGCTCGTCGTAGCCGGCGACGCCCATCGCGATGGCTGAATCGGGGCCGGTCTCGCGCACGATGTCGGTCTCGATGATGCCGGGCAGGATCGAGTTGACCGTGATGCCGAGCGTGCCGACCTCGTGCGCTGCTGCCTTCACGAGACCGTTCACCGCATGCTTGGTGGTGGCGTACCCCGGGATGCCGGGCTTGCCGAGCTTGCCCTCCACCGACGACGTCACGATGATCCGGCCGCTCTGGCGCTCCATCATGTGCTGCAGGGCCTTGCGCATACCCCAGAACACGTGGTTGAGGTTCCAGTCGATCTCGAGCTTCCACTCTTCGTCGGTCATCGCGAACACCGGTGCGGTGTTCTTGACGCCACCCGAGTTGAGGCAGCAGATGTCGAGCTGCCCGTACCTCTCGATGGTGTACGCGATCAGGCCCTCGACGGCGCTCTGCTCGCTGGCGTCGCCGGCGAAGAACGCAGCACGGTCGCCGGCGTTCATCTCCTCGAGGCAGCGCTGACCCTTCTCGGCGTCGCGGCCGTTCACCACGACGCTGGCGCCCTCCGCCAGGAATGCATCGGCCATGGCGCGCCCGATGCTGCGCGTGCCGCCCGTGATGCAGGCGACCTTTCCGTCCAACTTGCCCATTTTCAGTCCCCCTGCATCAGTACGGCGAGGTGCCGCCGTCGATCGAGATCATCGAACCGGTGATGCCGGCTCCGGCATCTGAAGCGAGCAACACCGCGACGAGTGCGACGTCTTCGACCTCGTTGAGGCGCTTGATCGCGCTCTCCTGGGCGAACATGTCGAGCAGCCCCTCGTACGTCGTGCCCATGGCCACCGCCGCGCCCGGACCTTCCGCCATCATGACGTCGGTCTCGATCGCACCCGGGCACAGCGCGTTCACGGTGATGCCGAGCGTGCCGACCTCCTTGGCACAGGACTTGGTGAGGCCGTTGATCGCGTGCTTCGACGCGACATAGGTCGCGATACCCGGCTTGCCGACCTTGCCCTCGACAGAGCTGACGCTGATGATCCGGCCCCACTGCTGCGGGATCATGTGGCCGAGCGCCGTGCGCATCGTCCAGAAGGTGTGCCAGAAGTTCCAGAGCAGGGCGTCCTGCATCGACTCGTCGGTGAGCTGCGCGACCGGGGCGTGGTTGCTCCCGCCGCCCGCGTTCGGCACGAGGATGTCGATCCTGCCGAAGTGCTCGACGGTGCCGTTGACGATCGCCTCGCAGTCCTCGCGCTGCTTCACGTCACCTGCGATGAAGTGCACGTTGTCGCCGGCGTTCAGCGCGGCGATCGTCGCCGCAGCCTTGTCGGGGTTGCGGCCGTTGATCACCACCTTCGCGCCTTCGTCGAGGAACGCCTTGGCGATGGCCAGGCCGATTCCTCTCGTTCCACCCGTGACGCACGCGACACGGCCGTCGAGCACACCCATGTGTGTTCCCCCTCGTGATCGGTCCCCCAAGTCGGACCAGCGGCCAGAACTTACTCGCCGATCACTTACCCGTGCACCACCGGGGGTCGAGGAGCCGGGTCGGCGTGGTCGGGTCGGCGTGGTCGGGTCGGCGTGGTCGGCTCGGCTTGGTCGGGTCGGTGATCGCTAGGGTCGCGACATGAGCGATCACGTCGACGTCCTGGTGGTCGGAGCCGGCATCTCCGGCATCGGCGCCGCTTACCACCTGCAGACGCTGTGCCCCGACCGCACCTTCACCATCCTCGAGGGCCGCGACGACATCGGCGGCACCTGGGACCTGTTCCGGTACCCGGGCGTGCGCAGCGACAGCGACATGCACACCCTCGGCTTCTCGTTCAAGCCGTGGACCGCTGAGAAGTCGATCGCCGACGGCCCGTCGATCATGGCCTACCTGCGCGACACCGTCGCCCAGTACGGCATCGACCGCCACATCCGCTTCGGCCACCTCGTCACCACCGCCGAGTGGTCGAGCGACGACGCCCGCTGGACCGTCACCGCGACGAAGAAGGCCACCGGTGAGACCGTGCGGCTCACGTGCAACTTCTTGTTCATGTGCTCGGGCTACTACTCCTACAAGGAGGGCTACACGCCCGAGTTCCCCGGCCGCGACCGCTTCCAGGGCCGGATCGTGCACCCGCAGGCGTGGCCCGACGACCTCGACTACGTCGGCAAGAAGGTCGTGATCATCGGCTCGGGTGCGACCGCGATGACGCTCGTGCCGGCGATGGCCGACCAGGCCGAGCTCGTCACGATGCTGCAGCGCTCCCCCACCTACGTGGTGTCGGCACCCGACGAGGATCCGATCGCGAACGGGTTGCGCAAGGTGCTGCCCGGCAGGCTCGCCTACGAGATCACGCGCAAGAAGAACGTGGCGATGCAGCAGTTCATGTACGGCCGCACGCGCACACAGCCCGAGAAGGTGAAGCAGACGCTGCTCGCGCGGGTGCGCAAGGAACTCGGCGAGAGCTACGACGTCGACACCCACTTCACGCCGACCTACAACCCGTGGGACCAG
>JBILUM010000240.1:0-5058 GCA_044370995.1 Ilumatobacteraceae bacterium
GGCGGTGGCCGGCTCGAGTCGATGCTGATTCCGTTGGGACCTATTCCGAACAGTGCTCCGCTCCGGAGCAGCAACGATGCGATGGTTACCGTGTTCCCATGCAAACGGGACGGTGTCTGTGTGGAGCGGTGACCTACGAGTTGGCCGGTGATCTGATCGCGACCGCGGTCTGCCACTGCGACCACTGCCAGCGACAGGGGGGTTCGGCGTTCTCCGTGAACCTGATCGCTCACGAGTCGCAGATGACCGTCCATGGTGAGTTGAAGACCTACGAGGAGCGCGGCGAGCTCGGCGACCAGGTGTACGTCCGCCGCCGCTTCTGCGGCACGTGTGGCTCGCCGATCCTGTCGGAGATCACGCTGTCGGCCGGCATCATCGCCGTGAAGGCCGGCACCCTCGACGACAAGTCGACCGTGAACCCGACCGTCGAGGCGTGGTGCGTCGACAAGCAGCCGTGGGTGGCGTTGCCCGGCATGGCCGTGTCGATGGAGCGCGAGTAACCGGACCGAATCTGCTCGGCGACGATGCCATGATGGATCGATGGCCGAAGAGTTCGAATCTCGTGACCTGAGCGACGCCGTCTTCTGGGGCGTCGATCTCTCCCGAGCGACGTTCCGCGACGTCGACCTCACCGGGGCGCGGTTCACCTCCGTCCGGTGCGTCGACGTCGCCATCGATTGCGAGATCGACCGGCTGGTCGTCAACGGCGTCGACGTCACGGCCTACGTGAACGAGCACGACCCGTGGTTCCCGCTCCGTTCACGGGTGCGCCCCACCGATCCCGACGGACTGCGCACCTCATGGCAGCCGTTCGATGCGGCGTGGTCCGACGCCATCGAGCGCGTGCGGCAGTTGCCCGACGAGCAGCGTCACGCATCGGTCGACGGCGAGTTCTCGTTCGTGCAGACGCTTCGCCACCTCGTGTTCGCCACCGACAAGTGGTTCACCGTCCCGGTCCTCGGCGAGGCCTTCCACCCGCTCGGACTACCGAACACCGGATCGCTCGACTTCGGCTGGCCTGGGCTCGATCTCACCGCCACGCCGAGCTTCGACGAAGCGGTCGCCGCCTGGCAGGACCGTTCGGCGAAGGTCGGCAGCTACGTCGAGTCGTTCGATGACGCAGCGTGGGACGTGGAGGCCGACGTCCTCGAGAACGGACCGCATGCCGTGCACGACTGCGTCGGCGTCGTGTTCGAGGAGCATTTCGAGCACCTCCGCTACGCCCTCCGCGACCTCGACCGTCTCACCTGACGGGTGGGGCGCCGATGGCCCTCAGGCGGGGCGGGGTACCCAGCCGGTCGCGGTGCGGCGTTCGACAGCGGCCGATGCGGGATCGATGCGGAGCAGGTGCAGCCACCCGCCCGAGACGAGGTCGTTCACGACCTGGTGCTCGGCGATCACGGCATCGATCGACTCTCGCGGCGCCTCGATGAACACCGACAGGCGCAGTGGAGGATGGCGCAGGGTGTGGCCGTCGTGCAGCGACTGCATCGACAGTCCGATGCGGAGGTCGCCGCCGTTGCCCTCGAACACGCCGATGCGACCGCCCACCACGTTGTGCAGCACCTTGTCGCCGCTGCCGTAGCGGCGGTTGTCGACCGTCGACGCGTGGTACTGCAGGTTGATCCAGTTCGTCACCACCATCGGAGCGGTCATGACCAGCGTGAGCACCGAGAGCTCCGGGTCGAGGCGCCAGTCGTAGTCGTGCATGAACACCCGCCCGCCCAGATCGAGGTGGCTCGTGCGCCAGCGGGGAGCGACGACGAACGCAGCGTTGCCGGCCAGACCCCACTCGGGGCGCACCTGCGACCAGTCGTTGGCCCGCTCTTCGATCTGGCGTGCCAGCGTCGCCGGTGCCGCGGTCGGGTCGAGGCCGAGCGCCTCCGCCCGTTCCGACCGGGCGACCTCGCCGGCTGCTCGCAGCAACGCACCCAGGTGCTCGATCCGCGACGCATGCGTCGTCGGCGCACGATCGGTGTCGAACAGCTGAACGACATCGGTGGTGGTGTCGTGGAGCCCGGGCACGAACCACGTCGTGTCGGGCACGTCGATCCCCAGGACCGACATCTCATCGCGAACCGCCGGGCTGTTCAGCAGATCGGCGAGCACCCGCGCGTTGACCTCGCCGGTCTGGCCGCCGCAGGCTCCGCAGTCGAGACCCGCCGCGTGCGGGTTGTTCGCGCTGGTGCTGCCATGGCCACACAGCAGCACCAGCGGAGCGAACGACGACACCAGCCCCATCGCCGTGAGCACGCGGTGGCCGATCGCAGCAGCGGCGACCGGGTCGTCGTCGACGAGCGGCAGCCGAGGCCGGAGCGCACCGTGGTCCGGGTCGAGCCCGTCGTGTTCCCACGCGTCGGGCGCGTGGTGATGGGGGAGGCTCTCCTTGACGAGCTTCACGCCGGAGAGGAGCCCCATCGACTCGACATAGGTGAACATCGACGACGGGTCCTTGCGGAAGGCCTGCCGCCGTTCACGGGTCTGGAGTCGATCGATGCGCGACGTCGCCAGCGCATTCGGATCGCGATCGCCCTGCGCCGCGTCGGCGGACGGCAGGTCGGTCACCTGCAGCGCCGGTGCGAGCAGACCCGGCAACTGCGGACGGGTGAGCGCGCTCCCTGCCGGGGTGTACGCGATCGGCAGGCCGAAGAAGCCGGCGAACCCTCGGGTCCGCACGGTCGGGTCGGTCGACTCGAAGGCCCGCCGGAACACCTCGGACCGCACGTCGATGCAGAACGCCGCCTGGAACGCCGGGAACCCCTCGGGTCGGGTCGCCGCCGGCAGACCAGCGACGAGCGAGTCCTGATAGGTGCGTTCGACCGCGGTCTGGAGCACCCAGTCGAGGCGCTGATCGTCGGCCGACTCGGCCGCCACCTCGTCGAGCAGGGTCCACGACGCGGCCCATTCCCGCAGGCGCTCGGCCGCGCCGTCGGACTCGAGATGGTCGTGGGCGAGCAGCCACTCCCAGGCGAGCCGGATCGCGAGCAGGTCGACGATCGAGCTGTCGTCGGTGTCCTCGAGTCGCGCCTGCCACCGCTGATACGCGCACCATGCGGCCCACCCGTTGACGGAGCACAACAGCGCGGTGAGGTACGCCTCGCGACCTTCGGGCGCGACGCCGAGTTCGTCGAGCATCCGCGCGGTCGCGGCGGAGGAACTCTCCGGCAGCGCGTCGATCCGAGCACGCGCCCAGGCGGCGCCGTGACGCCAGCTGAAGCCGTGGGTGACGGAGGGATCAGCGCGCCACTCGCCGAACAGGCCTGCGCTGCGATCGGGGGTCCACGAGGCCTGCCATTCGTCGAAGTGGGCCGCGCACAGCTGGCCGATCTGGTGCACCACGAGATCGGTCCAGGTGCGACCCGGCACCGGACCGAGCCCCTGGTCGCGCAGGTCGGTCACGAGTGCGAACCGCACGAGCGGCGGCTGCCACGGCTCGTCGGCCGAGTCGAGCATCGTCCGAGCCACGTCGGCGAGTTCGGGTGCGGCGAGCTCCTCGGCGGCGGCACGCAAGTGCCGCTCGGCGAGCCGTCCGGCCCGCCACTCGTCGCGGAACCACGACCGTGGCATCGTGAGCGTGGTGCCGGCGAGCGCAGCGAGGCGCGACGCGGCATCGGCGATCGGCATCGCCCGATACCCCCAGTAGGGGTTCACCGCGATGAACTGATCGAGCGGCCAGGTGGGGGCGATGCGGTCGCACGCGCCGTCCACTGCTCGGACGAACGCCGTGTCGGTCACGTCGGTCTGCACCGTCGGGCCGGGCGCATCGGAGGCGCTGGCGGCATGGATGTCGATGGCGTGAGGGCTCATGAGAGATCCGTTCCAGTGGCAGCAGCGGCGACGACAGCGGCAGGGGTGGGCTCGGCAGGCGCTGAGGTGGGCCGGCTCGCGCTCGTGGCGACGGGCACCATGGCGACCGCGTGCGGGCGGGGCAGCGGCGCCGGCCGGGCCTCGGGCTTCGGCGGGGGAGCGACGGTGAACGCGAGCCGGGTGAACGCCTCGTCGAGGAACAGGCCGCCGTACACCCAGGGCCGCACGCGGCTGACGAGGCGCCCGTCGGGCTTCGACCGTGCGGCCACCTGCAGGACGAACAGCGTGACGAACCCGGCTGCGGTGATGACCAACAGCCCGATCGGCGCGTTCGCTCCCTTGAGCGTCAACTCGGCGAAGACCTCGTGGAGCACGAGGTAGACGGCCGGCACGGCAGCCATCCGGCCGATGGAGGAAGCGCCTCGCCGGCCCGACGACGAACGACCGATCGACGCAGCGAAGGGGACGGTCGCCAGTGCCACGACGCCGAGCAGCACCCACACGCCCGCCGAGAGGCGATCGGTCCCGGGCAACGCCTGCCACGCGACCCCGACGAGCGCGGTCGTGGCGAGCGCGAGGGCCGTCGCGGCGGCGAGCGCCCGCCCCGTCGGCGGTGCAGGCATCGGCGCGAGCCGCCGACGCTGGGTCTGGCGGACGGTCCCCCCGGCGGAGAGGAAGGCGTACGCCTTGTACAGCGAGTGGGCCACGAGGTGCAGCAACGCCATCTCCCACAGGCCGAGGCCGCACTGCATGAGCATGAAGCCCATCTGGGCGCAGGTCGACCAGGCGAGTGCGACCTTCACGCTCACCCGGGTGGTCATCACCAGCGATGCGGCCACCGCAGTTGCCACGCCGACCACCACCAACAACGTCCGTGCCCCGACCGCCAGGTCGACGACCGGGGCGAAGCGCAGCAGCACGAACCCGCCGAGGTTCACCACGCCGGCGTGCAGCAGGGCCGACACCGGGGTCGGCGCCTCCATCACCTGGATCAGCCACCCGTGGAACGGCAGCTGGGCGCACTTCAACAGCGCCGAGATCGCCACGAGCACGATCGCAACGTGTGCGCCGACCGACAACGAGCCGGTGCCCGCAGCGGCAGCGGCGATCTCGTCGATCCGGAGGGTGTCGAAGCTCAGCCCGAACGCGATCGTGGCACCCACCATGCAGGCGTCGGCACACCGCGCGAGGAGGAACTTCTTGTGGGCGACCGCCACGGCGACCGGCCGGTCGCCGAAGTAGGTGAGCAAC
>JBILUM010000241.1:0-5040 GCA_044370995.1 Ilumatobacteraceae bacterium
ACGTCGCCCGCCGCCACAGCTCCGGTGCGCCCAGCCGTTCGGCCATCGCCTCGAGCGCCGGGGTCGGGCCGGCCCAACGCCAGTCGTCCACCGCGCCCACCTCGACGTCGAGCTCGACCGTGGCGATCCGGCGGAACAACAGCGCCAGATCGCGCTGGTCGCGCAGGGTGACGGCCAGCTTCTCGGCGCCGCGCAGGCCCGGCAGGCCCCAGTCACCGGAGCTGTCGGGGACCGCGTCGATCGAACCGAACTTCGCCAGCACCGTCGCTGCGCTCTTCGCGCCCCACCCGGGCAGCCCGGGATAGCCGTCCGCCGTGTCACCCACGAGTGCGAGGTAGTCGGCGATCGACTCCGGCGGCACGCCGAACTTGGCGATCACGGCGTCGCGGTCGACGATCTCGCGCTTGCGCCGGTCGTACTGCACCACCCGGGTGCCCTCGATGCACTGGCCGAGGTCCTTGTCGGGCGTGAGGATCAGCACCTGCGTCACCCGCGCGTCGGCCGAGGCGACGGCCGCGGCGGCGCCCAGCGCGTCATCGGCCTCGACCTCCACCATCGCCCACACGGTGAACCCGGCCGCGGCGAGCGCCTCCTCCATGAGCGGGATCTGCGTCAGCAGTTCGGGCAGCATCCCGTCGCTCGTCTTGTAGCCGGACCACAGGTCGTTGCGGAAGCTCTCGATCACATGATCGGACGCGATGCCGACATGGGTCGCGCCGTCGGCCACGAGCTGCAGCGTCGAGCCCACCACACCGACCGTCGCGGCGTACGGACCAGGGTCCTCGTGGCGCGACGCCTGGCCGAAGTGCTGCCGGAACAGCTCGTAGGTGCCGTCCACCAGGTGCACTTGCATGACTCGACGCTAGTTCTACGGACGACCGCAACGTCACCTCAAGATCTCGGCAACCCGAGCCGATACATCACTCGTGACGGTGGACCACAACCCTCAACCCGCAGGTGCCGGCCCGGCCGGCGTGGGCGGCGCCTCCGATGTCGAACGCATGACGGCCACCATCCTGTCGGCCGTCGAACGACAGCTCACCAAGTACTTCACGGCGATGTCGCACCAGGCCGAGGCCGCGCGCATGGCCGCCGAGCAACGCAGCACCGGGCTTCGCGCCGAGATGACCCAGGCGATGTCGACCGCGATGGAGCGGTTCCCCGCCATCGAGTCGCTGATCGAATCGCAGCGAGTGGCCAACGAGCACTACCAGCAGGCGCTGCAGGCCGCCCTCGAAGATCGACTCGCGGAGTTCGCGAACCACCAGCACTGGCGGATGAACGACCTCGAGGAGAAGATCTCGTCGCTGCCGGCCGGCGGCGGTGCATTCGACCCGGAGGCGATCCTCGAGATCCGCCAGACCGTGCGCGACGACATGGAGCGCTCGTTCGCGACGATCCACTCGCGCCTCGACGACATCAACCATCTCAACAAGCGCCAGGACGAGCAGTCGAGCGCCATCGTCCAGCACGTCAACGACACCACGACCGCGCTGACGATGCGCATGGACGAGGGCGACCAGCGCCTCGGCCACGCGATCGAGGGGCGGATCAACCAGGTGCAGACCGATCTCGCCGCCACCCTGGGTGGCATCGCCGACCAGGTGAACGAGCACGCCGGCACGCTGCTGCAGAAGCTCGAATCGAGCGAGACCCGCGCGACCGATCGCCTCCTCGAGCTCGAGGCTCGCATCAAGGAGGAGCAGGGCCAGAAGATCGCCAACGTCGAGGCAGCCGTCGGCCGGATCGGCAGCGGCTTCGACGACGCGATGATCGCCGTCTCCCAGCGCGTGCTCGAACTCGAGAACAAGCTGTTGGAGCTCGATGATCGCGTGGGCGAGATGGGTGAGCGGCTCCGCAAGGTCGACCAGGACGCGCTCGACGAGGTCAGGGCCGAGATGTCCCGCGCCGTCGGTGAAGCGACGCTGGTGCGGATCGAGCTCGACCGTGTGGTCGCCAACGTCGACGAGAAGGTCGACAAGCAGACCATCCGCATGTCCGAGATCGAGGGTCTCCTCACCGACCAGATGGACGTGAGCACCGCGGTGCAGCTCGAGCGACTCGACGAGCTCGAGCGCCAGATGGAGATGCTCGACCCCGGCCAGTTCGTGCGCGTCGCCGGCGGCAGCGCCCCGGCGCCCACAGCGATCGATCCGGGCGCGATCCCGACGCTCGCCAGCTACGGCGCCGATCCGAGCAGCGTCACGAAGGGCGATGCGACCGGCCAGCTGCCCGGCGTTCCCTCGATGTCGCTCAACCCGCGCCTTCCGGGCGCCGATACCACAGGTCAGGAGACGCTCGATTCCGAGGGCTCGTTCACGTCGAACTGACGGCGATAGCGGGCGAGAGACGGCGGATCGAGGAACGGGCACATGGGACTCTTCAAGAAGGACAGCGCAACGTCGGATGAACCGGCGGCCACGGGCGGTGGCTCCGTTGCGACCCGGGAGAAGGTCGAGGCCGAACCGGGCCCCCACGCAGCCGAATGCATGAAGATGGGTCAGCTGCTCGTCGACCGTGAGCAGCTGACCACCGACAAGCTCGCGACCGCGCTGCAGATCGCCAACGGCGACGCCCTGCAGTTCGCCGACGTCGTGCTCGGACGCTTCCTCGTCGGCCGCCAGGACCTCGCCTCGGTGATCGCCGAGGTGTGGGGCGTGGTCGCCGCCGACACCAAGGCCGTCGAGTTCAACCCCGAGATCGCTGCGCTCGTCAGCGAGCAGACCGCTCGCCAGAACTGCGTCGTCCCGATCGCCGAGGAGAACGGCACGGTCGTCATCCTCTCGGCCGACCCGTCGCCGCAGCGCCGCGAGGTCGTCGAGCGGCTCGTCGCGAAGCCGGTGCGCTGGTTGTCGGCGGACCCGCAGACCATCCGCACCTTCATCGACCGCAGCTACCGCGCCGACGCCGACATCGATCGGCTCGTCCAGGCGTTCGAAGGGTCCGACGACCAGAAGCACCTCGCCACCACCGCGGCCGAGGTCGCGATGGACGACCAGGCACCGATCATCCAGCTCGTCACCCGCATCGTCAGCCAGGCCATGCGCGACCGCACGTCGGACATCCACGTCGAGCCCCTCGACGATCGCCTGCGCATCCGGTTCCGCATCGACGGCAACCTCGTCGAGGCGTTCAACCTCCCCCTCGGTGTGCACGCCGCGCTCTCCAGCCGACTCAAGATCATGAGCGGCATGAACATCGTCGAGAAGCGCCGCCCGCAGGACGGCCAGTTCTCGATGACCATCGACGGCAAGGACGTCGACGTCCGCGTCGGCTCCGTCGCCACGGTGTGGGGCGAGAAGATCGTCATGCGAATCCTCGACAAGAGCCGGTCATCGATCGGTCTCGACCAGTTGGGCTTCCCTCGCGAGACGTACCTCCACTACTCGAAGCTCATCCACGCGCCGTTCGGCATGGTGATCTGTGCAGGCCCCACCGGTGCCGGCAAGACCACGACGTTGTACGCGTCGCTGCTGGAGATCAACTCGACCGGCAAGAACGTCACCACCGTCGAAGACCCGGTGGAGTACGTGTTCCCGGGCATCAACCAGATCCAGACCAACGAGCAGGCAGGCCTCACCTTCGCCACCGGCCTCAAGGCCATCCTGCGTCAGGACCCCGACGTGATCCTCGTCGGTGAGATCCGTGACGCGGACACGGCCCGCATCGCCATCCAGTCCGCGCTCACCGGTCACTTCGTGCTGTCGTCGCTGCACGGCACCGACAGCGTCGCCGCCCTGCACCGATTCCTCGACATGGGCATCGAGGCCTTCCTCATCGCCTCGTCGGTCGTCGGTGTCATCGGCCAGCGCTTGCTGCGCCGTGTGTGTGACTCGTGCAAGGAGCCCTACACCCCGGGCGCCGACGAGCTCGCGGTGTTCCGCCAGCACAGCGGCGGCAGCGACAAGCAGGTCTTCTACCGCGGTGCTGGCTGCAACTACTGCGCCGGCACCGGCTATCGCGACCGCATCGGCGTGTACGAGCTGCTGCGGATCACCCCTGAGCTCCGGCGCCTCATCGTCGGCTGGGCAACCACCGAGGAACTGCGCCGTCTCGCCGTCGCCCAGGGCATGCGCACGATGCTGCGCGAAGCAATGGCGCTCGTCGAGAACGACGTGACCACCATCCCCGAAGTCGTCAAGACCCTGTTCGCCAGCTGATTCGTCGAGGTACCAGACCATGCCCAAGTTCGCTTACGCAGCCATCGACGCCAGCGGCGCCACCGTCGAGGGATTCCAGAAGGCGGACACGCTCGGGGACGTGCGTGCCGCCCTCATCGCGAAGAACCTCTACCCGGTCAAGATCGAGGAGAAGCGCGGGTCGCTGCAGCTCGAGCTGACCCAGGAGAAGGTGAAGAAGAAGGAGCTGATGCACTTCACGCGTCAGCTCGCCGTGTTCGTGAAGGCCGGCATCCCCATCACCGAGGCGCTCGACATCATCGGCGACGAGACCGCCGACGTCGCACTGCGCCGCACGATCGTGGCGATGACCGAGGACCTGCGCAACGGCGGCACGCTCAGTGACGCTGCCAAGAAGCACCCCGAGGCCTTCCCCACCTACTACATGGGCATCCTCCAGTCGGCCGAGCTCACCGGCAAGCTCGACGAGACGCTCGAGAACCTCGCCGGCTATCTGGAGCGAGAGCTGGAGACCCGGTCGAAGGTCGTGGGTGCGCTGTCGTACCCGATGGTCGTCATGGTGCTGGCGGTGATCACCGTCGCCGTGCTCGCCGGCTACGTGCTGCCCCAGTTCAAGCCGCTGTTCGAGGAGCTCGACGCCGACCTGCCGCTGCCCACCCGCATGCTGCTCGGTATCGCGACGCTGTTCTCGGACATGATCTACATCCCGCTGACCTTCTTCGTCGGCGTCACCGCCCTGATGTACTGGCTGTTCAAGACCAAGAGCGGCAAGACACCGAAGGACAAGCTGATGCTCAAGATCCCGGTGATCAAGGGCATCATCGAGTACTCCGTGCTGGAGCGCTTCTGCCGCATCCTCGGCGCGATGGTGAAGGCCGGTGTGCCCCTGCCCGAGGGCTTG
>JBILUM010000242.1:0-5029 GCA_044370995.1 Ilumatobacteraceae bacterium
CGGCTCGGCGGCCGCACCCACACCATCGAGCTCGGCGGGGTCACCATCGACGTCGGTGCGGCATGGGTGCAACAGTTCCCGCGCAACCCGCTGGGTCGCCTGGCCGAGTCGCTCGGCCTCCGGCTCGTCCCCACCCACTTCGATCGTGCCATCGCCGCAGCCGCGGACGGACCCGTCGGCCCCGCGACGGACGTCCGCGCGGCGTTCGCCGCGCTCGAGGCCTCGATCGACCGCGATGGACCGCCGCTCGTCGAGCAGGTGCGCCGTCACCTCGATGCGCTGGCTCCCGACCAGCGCCGGCTGGCGCAGTTCGCGATCGAGGGCGAGTTGCTGCTCGAGGCAGGCTCTCGATTGGAGGACGTGTCGCCCCACATGCTCGACGAGGACGGCGCAGCGCCAGGCGATCCATGGCTGCCGGGTGGATACCGGCAGCTCGTCGACCACCTCGCCGCCGGGCTCGACGTCCGTCCGAACACCGTCGTCCGTCGCATCGAGTGGGACCCCGACGGCGTGAGTGTCGACTGGCTCGCAGCGGATCGTTGCATCTGCACCGTCCCGATCGGTGCGCTCGGTTCGATCGCCTTCTCTCCCGGTCTCCCGTCCGGGCATCGCGACGCGCTCGATCATCTCGGCATGGCGGCGTTCGAGAAGGCCGTGCTGCAGTTCGACGAGCGATGGTGGCCGGTCTCGCCGAGCGGCTACCTCCGTTGGTACGACACTCCGCCGAGCTGGACCGAGTGGCTCGACCTCACCGACGTCGTCGGCACACCCACGATCGCCGGCCTCATCGCCGCCGACGCCGTCGCCGCACACCATGACGGCCGCAGCGACGAGGACGTCGCACTCGCTGCGACCGACGCCCTCGCTGCGTGGGCGGCTGCCGTCGAGGCGGACCCGGCGTTCAGCCGGTGAGACGGACGACTTCCACCTCGCGCCGTGCGCCGTTCGGCGTCGTCGCTGCCCCGGCGCATCGGCAGCACGTTGCGCCAGGTGCCATCGAGGTCGTGCAGCGCCGCCGCGACCGCCGGTGCGGTGGGCACGAGGCCGATCTCGCCGACGCCCTTGATGCCGTATGGCGAACGCGGCTGCGGGATCTCGAGCATCTGCACGTCGATGTGCGGGACATCCTTCGCGCGCAGGATGCCGAGCGAGCGCAGCGTCATGTTGGTGGGGAATCCCGTCTCGGGATCGGCCGGGAAGTCCTCGCTGAGCGCGTAGCCGAGCCCCATGTGCACGCTGCCCTCGATCTGGCCCTCGCACAGCAGCGGGTTGACCGCCTTGCCGACGTCGTGGATCGCAACGACACGCTCGATCCTGCCCGACGTGCGGTCGATCTCGACCATCTGCGCGGCGTACCCGAACGCAGCGTGGATGGTGGGGTTCGGATGGTCGGGGTCGCCCAGGTGCTGCGTCCAGTCGACGAGGTGCTCGCCCTCGTAGTCGACCTCCGGCGCGCACCCGCCGGCGAGGGCGGCGAGACACGCCTGCTGCACCGAACCGGCCGCCATGAGCGTGCCGCGCGAGCCGGTGGTCTGGCCGAATCCGAGCTCGCGCGTGGTGTCGACGATGACGTCGATGCGCTCGGGCGCGATGCCGAGTTCCTGGGCGGCGACCTGCAGCGCCACGGTGTGGACGCCCTGTCCCATCTCGGTCCAGCCGTGGCGAACCTCGACCCGGCCGTCGTCGCGGAACCGCACGACCGCACGGGAGATCTCACGGAAACCGTTGCCGAGTCCACTGTTCTTCAGCCCGAGCCCGAGCCCGACGGCGCGCCCCTGCTCGCGGGCCGCGTCGTAGAGCGGCTTCACCGCGTCGAGGCACGCATCGGCCCCCGCGCAGCCGTCGTCCATGATCTGACCGGGGCCCCACACCTCGCCAGGGTGGATGACGTTGCGCTTGCGGATCTCCCACCCGCTGATGCCGACCTGCGCAGCCAACCGGTCGAGCACGCCCTCCATGCCGAACTGGGCCTGGTTGGCTCCGAAGCCGCGGAATGCGCCGCAGACCGGGTTGTTGGTTCGCACGGCCACCGCGTGCACGTCGATGTTGGGCACGCGGTACGGGCCGCTCGCGTGGCCGGCCGCCCGCTCGAGCACCTTCATGCCCACGCTCGCATATGCACCGCTGTCGCCGATGGCGCGCACCTTCACCGCGGTGAGCTGGCCATCGGCATCGCACCCTGCCCAGTACTCGAGCCGGATCGGGTGGCGCTTGGCGTGCATCCGCAGGCTCTCCTCGCGAGAGAGGGTGCACTTCACCGGCCGGTCGAGCAACCACGCCGACAGCGAGGCATGGGCCTGGTTGCTCATGTCCTCCTTGCCGCCGAAGGCGCCGCCGTTGGAGACGAGGGTGACCGTGACCGCGTTGTTGCCGATCGCCAGCGTGCGGGCGATGTCGTTGCGGTCGTCCCACACGCCTTGGCCGCCCGAGTACACGTGCAGACGGCGCGAGTCGCCCTCCCCCGTCGGAACGGCCAGCGTGCTCTCGGGCTCGAGGAAGGCGTGCTCGATGCGCTGCGTCTGGAACACCTCGTGCACGGTGTGCGCGGACCCTGCGAGCGCGGCATCGACGTCGCCTCGCGAGTACTCGCTGGTGCTGAGCACGTTCGTCGACGTCTGCCACACGGCGACGGGGGCTCCGTCGGCCAGCGCCGCGACGGGATCGGTGACCGGCGGCAGTACGCCGTAGTCGACCCGGACGAGCTCGGCCGCGGTACGCGCCTGCTGGCGGGTGTCGGCCACGACGATCGCGAGCACGTCACCGGCGTACGACGTGCGTCCGCCGACCGGGATCATCACCGGCCAGTCCTTGTGGATGATGCCGACCAGCAGCTCGCCGGGGATGTCGGCCGCGGTGTGCACCGCGTGCACGCCCGGCGCGGCGAGCGCCGCCGAGGTGTCGATCGCAGCGATGTCGGCACGGGCGTGCGCGGTGAGGTGCAACGCCGCGTGCAGCATGCCGGGTACGCGGAGATCGTCGACGTAGCCGCGGTCACCGAGGGTGAGCTCGGCCGCCTCGTACTTCACGCCGTGGCCACCCACGCCGCTCGCCAACGTCGGCGTCAACTCCTTGCCCTGGGCGACCGCCTCGATCGCGTCGAGCACCTTCACGTAACCGGTGCACCGGCAGAGGTGGGCGCCGAGGTGGCGGGCCATGTCGTCGCGCCGGAGGTCGGCGCCCTTCTTGTCGATCTGCGCCTTGGCGCGCATCACGATGCCGGGGATGCAGAACCCGCACTGCAGGCCGCCGCACGCCGCGAAGGCGTCGGCGAACCGACGCCGCTCGTCGGCGTCGACCCCTTCGAGGGTGACGACGTGCTTGCCTGCGACCTTGGCGAGCGGCTGCTGACAGCTCACGACGGCCTTGCCGTCGATGTGCACCGTGCAGCACCCGCACTGACCGCTCGGCGAGCACCCGTCCTTGGGCGACGTGACGTCGAGTTCGTCGCGCAGCGCCGACAACAGGTGCGGATGATCCGACCTCACCGACACCGGCACGCCGTTGACGGTGAACTGGATCGGGTCGCCGGGTGGGGTCGAGTCGCTCACGCTTGACATTTTGTCAAAGGCTGGCGCGGTTTCGTCACCGCCGCTCGAACTTCTCGTTCGTCCGGCGCGGACCACCCCACTCACCGTGACCACCCTGCCCCCCGGTGACCGTCGAGGACCCCGACATCTTGCACGCGCGCCAGCTGCTTCCGGTCGTTGGTGGACGTCGAGTGCGAACTCTCCCCTGAACACCAGGGGCACGACAACCCTGCCTCCCCCGTGTTGGGAGGCGGCCCATTCGGGCGGTGTTCATGTGGGGGAGTCGTGCCGTGATCACGAGTCCGAGGTTGCCGTTGCGAGCCGAGGTCGCTTCAAGTCCCCAGCACCACGCCGCGCTGCGCGGTGATCCGTCCGTAGACCTCGGGCCGCCGATAGCGGTCGAAGTCGAACAGCGTGTCGGTGTACCGACGGCACCAGTCGAGGTCGCATCGGGCGATCACGAGCTCGTCGTCGGTGGTGAGCGCCTGCGCCACGATCTGGCCGCTCGGGGCGACGATCATCGACTGGCCGAGCGAGTCGACGCCCTCCTCGACGCCACCCTTGGCGACGCCCACGACCCACGTGCCGTTCTGGTACGCGCCGGCCTGCATCACCAGGGCGTTGTGGAACCCCTGAAGGATGTCCTGGCTGGGGTCGGGCACGTAGTGGATCGGCGTGTTGTAGCCGCACAGGATCATCTCGACGCCCTGCAGGCCCATCACGCGATAGCTCTCCGGCCACCGCCGGTCGTTGCAGATCATCATGCCCAACCGCCCACCGAAGGCACGCCAGACCCCGAATCCCTCGGGACTCGGTTCGAAGTAGTACCGCTCGGCATGCTGGAAGGGACGGTCCGGTTCGTGGTGTTCGTGGCCGGGGATGTGGGTCTTCTTGTACGTCGCGACCACCGAGCCGTCGCGCTCGACGAGCGTCTGGACGTTCCATCGGCGCACGGTGCCGTCGGCCTGGGTCTCCTTCCAGGCGTAGCCGAGGCAGAACCCGACACCGAGTCGCTTCGCCTCGTCGAACAGCACCTGGGTGTCGGCGTTCGGCATCGAGGTCTCGTACCAGTGGTCGGCCTCGGCGATGTCGTCGACGAACCAGCGGGGGAAGAACGTCGTGAGGGCGAGTTCGGGGTACACGACGAGCTCGACCCCGTGGCGGTGGGCGTCGTGCAACAGCGCCACCAGGCGGTCGGCCACCTGGGCACGGGTGTGATCACGCTGGACGGGTCCGAGCTGTGCGGCGGCAACGGTGAGCAGACGGGTCATCGCCAGCGAGATTAGGGCCACCGACAGGCCCACCGATGGCCTCACGCGGGTGATCAGACATTCCCCTCCGCCGTCGCGCCGTCGCGCCGTCGCGCCGTCGCGCCGTCGCGCCGTCGCGCCGTCGAGCCGTCGCGCCGTCGAGCCATCGCGCCGTCGGACCGCTCCGGGCCGGGTCGGTCCGCGTCAGCGGCCGATGGCCACCTGCACGAGCGCGGCCTCGCCGTCGGCGAC
>JBILUM010000244.1:0-4990 GCA_044370995.1 Ilumatobacteraceae bacterium
CCTCGATGTGGCTCGGGTCGGAAACAGGGTGCAACGGCAGTTCGCTCGGCGTGACACGCCAGGTGGGGGAGTCGCTCATGCCCCGCAGTCTCGCTCAGGAGGTGGCAGCGGACAGCAGGCGGACGATGTCGTCGTGGCCACTCGCCCGAGCGTGTTCGAGCGCGGTGGCGCCGTCCGTGTCGGCGATCGACGGGTCGGCGCCGGCCGCGAGCAGGCGGGTCGAGGCATCGGCGGTCGGATCTGACACGCCACCACCCGAGGAGCGGGCGTCGGGCGAGGACGACGAGGCGACCCACGTGCCCGTTTCCGTCCGTCGGGGACGGTGGACTGGGGCGACGCGTCCGGCGGCGCCCTCGCGAAGTCGGGACGTACGGCCCATGCCAGGGGAGGTGACGGTGGAGTTCGATGATCACGTGGCCACCGATGTGACACCGCCTGTGCGTGCGATCCCACCCATCTCCGCCGCGTACGGCGGCGGCGGGTTGTTCGGCATCGCCTACCTGCTCGGCGTGGGCGAGGCCCTCGTCGACGGCGGGGTCGAGCTCGGTGTCGCGCCGGCGATCGGCACGTCAGCCGGGTCGTGGGCCGCGGGTGCGCTCGCGCTCGGCATCCGCTGGCACGACGCGATCGACGCGATCGGTGACGACATCCCGCGTCTGCCCGATCCACGGTCGGGGCGCTTGAAGCACGTCGCGGCGGAGATCTTCGGCGACCGTCGGGCTCCCACGATCCGCGCAGTGGTGTGCTCATTGCCGCGGCTGCAGCGGGTGGTGCTGTCGGGCGCCGAGCACCCGATCGCCGATCTGGTCGCTGCTTCGTCGGCCGTGCCCGGCATGCTCGCCCCTCACAAGGTGGGCGGCCATCGCTACATCGACGGTGGCGTGCGCTCGATGGCGTCGGCCGACCTCGCCGATCCTGGTCGGCACCTCCTGGTGATGGCCCCGATCGCCGGGCCGATGTTCGGTCCCGCCGGTCGGCTCGCCGAGCGTGTGCTCAGGCGTGAGATGCGGGAGTGGCGCGAACGGAACCCGGCTGGCAGCCTGTGGATCATCCGGCCGAACCGCGAGATCGCCGAACTGGCCGGTCGACCCGACCAACTGTTCGATCCCGACCGGGCCAAGCGCGCCTACGACCTCGCCTACGGGCAGGCCGCAGGAATTCTGTCGCGCTGGGGTGACACCTACGGCGACGTCGTCGAGGCGCAGCGCGACCCCGAGCGACGCATCGCCTGACGCACCGGCCGACGCTCGACGATCAGTCCTTCTTCACCCCGCGCCGTCGCGGCGCCGACAGCAACTGCAGCGCCTGTTCGCTCGTGGCGACCTCGTGCCCGAGCCCGCGGATCGCTTCGGCCGCCGCGACGACCAGCTCCTCGTTCGTGGGCGTCCCGGCGCCGTGGAAGTCCTCCAGACCCACCCGCAGATGACCGCCCCGACGGATCACCTCCTGGGCGAAGCCCGCGTCGAGCACGTCGCCGCCGATCACGCCGGCCATCCACGGCAGGTCGGATCCGTCGAGCATCGCCACGTAGGCGTCGAGCGAGGCGACGTTCGGCGGAAGGCCGAACGGGATCGCTCCGCCGAAGTACAGCTGCACCTTCACCCGGCTGGGCAACGTGCCCTTGGCGAGGTGCTTCAGCGCGACGCGGAGGAACCCGGGTTCGAACACCGACAGGTGGACGGGCAGGTCGCGCTCGCGACACCAGGCGAACATGTAGTCGGCATCGGCGGCCGAGTTGCCGTACAGGTACGGCCCGATCGAGACCACACCGGGGTCGGCCGATGCCATCGGCAACAGCCCGAGGCCGTGGAGCGCGTCGAGGTGGGCGTACCGCTCGGCGATCGGGGCGTCGTCGCTCATGCCCCGCACCGTGGGGTGCAACAGGGCGTCCGGGTGCTTCGCGAGCACCGGCGCCCAGGCTTCTGCGTAGGGCGCATGGTCGTGGCGTGCGGGGCCGCCGATGTTCGGTTCGTCGTTGTGGTTGTGCACGATCGCGGCACCGCGGTCGAGGCACTCGAGCGCGCACATCGTGATCTCTGCCGGCGTGCGCGGCACGTGCGGGTTCGAGGCCTTCGGCGTGTTGCCGTTGATCGCGGCTTCGACGATGACAGGGGCTTTGCGGGTCACCCCGCCATGATGCCGAGGCCGAGCCGCGAAGTGCGGGATCGGTCCGGCGCTGGTCGGCCGATGCCGGCCCGCCGGGCGTCAGCTCAGCTGATAGCGGATCGGCAGGTGCTTCAGGCCGCTGACGAACGTCGACCGGGTGAGCTGCGGTTCGCCGGCGAGCTCGATGTGCTGCAGGCGGGGCAGGAGTGCGCCGAACAGCGACTTCATCTCCATCCGGGCGAGCATCGCCCCGAGGCAGTAGTGGATGCCGAAGCCGAACGCGAGGTGCTTGTTCGGCGTGCGACCCACGTCGAACGTGAACGGGTCGGCGAACACGTCCTCGTCGTGATTGGCCGACCAGTACGACAGCAGCACGTCCTGGCCCGCTTTCACGGTGGTGCCGCGGATGTCGTAGTCGACGGTGGCGGTGCGCATGAAGTGCTTCACCGGTGAGGTCCAGCGGATCATCTCGTCGATCGCCGTCGGCATCAGCGACGGATCGGCCTGCAACCGGGCGAGCTGATCGGGATTCGAGATCAGGGCGTGCATGCCCCCTGACATCGAGTTCGACGTGGTGTCGTGGCCGGCGGTCGCAGCGATGATGTAGTAGCCGAGCTGCTCCTTGTGGCCGATCGGATTGCCTTCCACCATCGCGTTGGCGATCACCGACGCGAGGTCCTCCGTCGGGTGTGCCTGTCGGTCGGCGGTGATGCCGTCGAAGTAGGCGACGAACTCGGCGACCGTCTGGATGAGGCTCGCCATCGCGTCGTCCTCACGCTTGAAGTCGGGGTCCTCGGCGCCGAACAACTCCTGGGTGAGCTGCAGCATGCGCGGGTAGTCGCTCTCGGGGAGACCGAGGATCGCGAGGATCACGTACAGCGGGTACTGCATCGCGATGTCACGGGCGAAGTCGACCTCGCCACCGGCATCGACCATCTGCTGCACCGAGCGCTGGGCCAGCTCGTCGAGGCGCCCCTGCAGCTTGGCGAGGTTCTTCGGCAGGAACCAGTCCGCAGTGAGGTTGCGGTGCAGGCGGTGCTCGGGGTCGTCCATCTGCACGAGCGACTTCACGAGGTGGCCCTGGAGCGCACGCTGCTCGTCGGCGGCCTTGTGGCCGAGGATCGCCCGCGGGGCGTTCAGGAACTCGGCCGGGTGCAACTCGACGTCGAGGATGTCGGCGTGCTTGGTGAGGACGTAGAACGGGTTGAAGTCGGGGTGCTCCACCCAGTGGACCGGATCCTCGTGGCGGAGCTTGGTCGCCACTGCGTGGAACAACGCCTCGTCCTGGAAGGTGACGCCGGTCAGGAAGGCCTGGCCGGCCTGCTCGAGCGTGAGGTCGGCATGCGCGTCGGTACTCGTCATGGCCGAACGGTACCAAGGGGGTCGTGGTGGGAGCAGGGCCGAAGGTCCGCTTCCAGGGGTGTTCTACACCCGTCGCTGCTCGACGTTCGGTGGTGGCGACATCACCGGATGTCGATCTCGCCACTGGGACCGAAGTCCCTACCTGCCGGTCGGTAGGGAGGCTAGGCTGCTCGTCGATGAGCCTCGTCGACGACTCTCCCGCCGCCTCCGCCGACCTCGATTCCGTGCTGCGTGCCCCACGGGAACGGACGCAGTCGCTCAACGACGTGCGGGCGATCATCCCCGAGTCGTGCTACCGCCGCTCCGCCGGCCGTGCCGCGCTGGCGCTCGCTCAGGGGTTCGTCCTCTACGCGCTGCCGATGGTCGGTCTCGTCCTCGTCGACGCGTGGTGGGCGGTCGCCGGCCTCTGGCTGCTCGCCGGCTTCGCCATCGCCGGTCTGTTCGTCCTCGGTCACGACGCCTCGCACGGGGCGCTGCTCGACTCGCGCCGCGCCAATCGCCTCGTCGCCCAGGCGTGCATGGCGCCGAGCGCGCACGTCGAAGCGGCGTGGGATCTCGGCCACAACCGCATCCACCACGGCTACACCACCCGCCAGGGCTTCGACTTCGTGTGGCACCCCACCACCCCGGAGGAGTGGGCGACGATGGGATGGCTGCCCCGTCTCCGCCATCGGTTCGAGTGGTCGTTCCTCGGCTCGGGCGCCTACTTCCTGCGCACTGTCTGGTGGCAGAAGATGTGGCGGTTCAATGCACCGGGCAAGCGCCACGACGCGATCGTGCGCGACAAGATCACCCTCGGCTCGTTCCTCGTGCTCGCGATCGCCGGCACCGTGGTGGCCGGGGCGCTCACGGGCGGCGTGGTCGGCGCGTTCTGGCTGCCGGTGAAGCTGCTCGTCGTGCCGTTCCTGCTGTTCATCCACATCATCGGCTGGACCGTGTACGTGCACCACGTCGACCCCGACATCACGTGGTGGACCCGCAAGCGGTGGACCCAGTTCCACGGCCAGATGGACTCGACCACGATCCTGCGCATGCCGCGCCTCATCAACGTCCTGTGGTTCCACAACATCTTCGTGCACGTCCCGCACCACGTCGACGCCCGCATCCCGTTCCACCAGCTGCCCGCCGCAGCGAAGGCGATCGAAGCCGCATACCCCGAGACCGTGCGCGACTCGAAGATGTCGCTGCGCTCGTACCTGAAGGCCGCCAAGACCTGCAAGCTCTACGACTTCGACAACGCCCGCTGGGTCCCCTACCCCTGACCGTCGCTTCGTGAGCGACGTGCGCTGTATGTGCGCATCCGGCTCACGAACGATGATTGTTCGTGAGCGACGTGCGCTGTAGCAGCGCATCTCGCTCACGAAGCACGGGTCAGGCGTCGAGTTGGCGGGTGAGGCCCTGGACGGCGTCGATGAACTCGTCGATCATGTCGAACACCACCTGGGCGGCGGGCTTGGCCTCGTTCATCGTGCCGACGATCTGGCCGACGAAGTAGTTCGCCAGCTGCTCGGCGCCCGAGCCC
>JBILUM010000538.1:0-2895 GCA_044370995.1 Ilumatobacteraceae bacterium
GACGAGCGGGGCCCGCTCGCCGGCCTCGGCGACGTCGCGCTCGGACATCACACCGACAGCGGTGTGCTCACACTGCTGATCCAGGACGACGTGGGCGGGCTGCAGGCGCACTCCGACGAGCACGGCTGGATCGACGTCGAACCGCGCCCGGGCACGATCGTGGTGAACCTCGCCGACTGCATGCAGGTGTGGACCAACGACCGCTACCGGGCGGCGCTGCACCGGGTGCAGCCGATGTCGACGTCGACGCGCATGAGCATCCCGTACTTCTCCAACCCGTCGTACGACTGCGTGGTCGAACCCGTCGCGGACGTGGCGGGTGGGCCGGCCCGGTACCGACCGTTCACGTTCCGCCAGTTCATCGCCGCACGCGGCGCCGACAACTACGCCGACCTCGGCGCCGACGACACCCAGATCAGCGACTTCCGCATCTGACCTGCCGCGCCGGCAGCCGCCGTCGTCGGGCCGTGCGCCTCTGGTCGGCGTCGGGTACGGCGCCCACGATGATCTGGTGCGTAGGACGACGGTGCCGATGGTGCTGATCGCGGCCACCGCGGTGTTGATCGCCGTGCTGGCGTGGGCCGTGTCGGCGTTCGACCGGACCGGGATCGCGTTCGCCTTCGTCGTCGTGTGGGCGCCGATGACGTGGCTCGGCACCATCAGCAGGGTCGTCACGCCACGGCTCCCCGACCGCTGGCACGAGTTGCACGGGTTCGAACTCGACGGTCGACTGTACGAACGCTTCGGGGTGCGGATCGTGAAGCGGTTGCTGCGTCGTGGGCCGCTCGCGGCGTTCAACCCGCGCCTGCACCTGCCCGACGATCCAACCCCGCATCGCCTCGCGCAGCTCGAGCAGCGCATGCGGGACGCAGAGGCGAGCCACGCGATCCTCCTGATCGTCACGCTCGGCGCAGCCGCTGTGTCGGCCGCCGAACATCGGTGGATGACAGCGGCATGGATCCTGCTGTTCGACGTGCTGCTCAACGGATACCCGGTGATGCTGCAGCGCTACAACCGAGCATTGCTGCGCCGGCGCTTCGACGACGACGGCGAAACCCACCGATCCCAGGAGACAGGTGGCTAGGGAAGGTTCGGTCGTTCGCCGGTGATCGTGCGGTCCCCGAGCGGCTCACTCAACTCGACCGTGAACGGCGTGTCGGGATTGCTGGGGCATTCCTGATCACCGCCGAGGGGTCGTACTCCCACGGCGATGTCGATCGCATCGGAGCCGTACACGACCTCGACGACGATGCGACCCTCGGCCGAACGCCCGGACGCGCAGGCGACCTCGTCGACGACGATCGGCACCTCGCGACTCGTCGGCCCGAGCGACGCCCCGGGCGCGACCCACCAGCGGGCGGGCTCGGCTCCGCCGAGGTCGTCGTCGAGCATCGCGACGAGGGCCAGCGCGATCAGGCCGACGGCCATCAACGCCAGGGACACCTTCGCCCACCGCGGCAAGGTTTCGATCATGGCCGGAGCGGGGTGCTCACTCGACGGCCGGTTCGAGCAGTCGGAACGTCTGCGCGCGCGGATCGAGTTCGGCGGTGACGCCGAGCGGCAGGATCCACTGCGGGTCGGTGTGCCCGAAGTCGAGGTTGGTGGCGATCACGACATGCGAGGCACCGAACTCGTCGACGACGACCGAGCGCACGGTCTCGTCGAGTGCCTGCTTCTGCTCGTCGGTGTAGCCGCGGGCACGGCCGAGGGCGAGCCCGACGATCCGATCGAACACACCCTGCACGCCGTAGTTGAACAGCCAGTACCGAACCTGTTCGATCGTCGGTCGGTCCTCCGATGTCTCGAGGAACAGGATCCTCCCCGTCCACCAATCGTCGGACGGCCAGAACCTCGAGCCCTTGAGGAACTCGAGGACCTCGATGCACCCGCCGACGAGCGGCCCGCTCACGGGGCCATCGCCGTTCAGCCATCGCCAACCGTCGTGAGGCTGCAGCGGCCCGACTGCGGTGGGGTCGTCGGTCGAGTTCCAGTCGGCATACGAGTCCACCCAGTGCGGGAACGGTCGGTACTCGTGCGTGGGGGTCGGTTCGAACAGGATCGATCGCACGTGCTGGTCGAAGCCGGGGAACCACGCCGACTGAGCGAAGCCGGCCATCACCGCCGGCCCGTTGAAGGTCACGAGCCCCAGCTGGTGCGCGAACAGCAACTGGGTGGTCGTGTCGGAGTACCCCATGAACACCTTCGGGTTCGACCTGATGAGGTCGGGGTCGAGGAACGGCAGGATCCGGGCCGAGTCGTCGCCGCCGATCGATGCGACGATCGCGTTGACCGACGGGTCCCCGAACGCGGCGTTGAGGTCTGTCGCCCTGCCGCGCGGATCGGCCCGGAGCACCTGGGCCGACCGGCGCGTGCCCGGGTGCTCACGGACGACCAACCCGAACCGTTCGAGCGCCTCGACGCCCGCCTGGTGGACCGCAGGGAACGTGTGCGGGCCGCCCCACGACGTGGACACGACCGCCACGGTGTCTCCGGCTGTCAGGCGAGGCGGTCGTTGCACCACGCCACCAGTGTCCCATGCCCGACGATGCCATCGCACCGCCATTCCCGATGCGGGTCTTCGTGTGACACCCACTTGGCATGATCGTGGTGTCGGTTCGTCGGGTGTGGCCGGGCTGCTGTGTCACACCGGTTTTCTAGGATCGTCTTCAGTCGTTCCGTGTTCCCCCGGGACGTGATCGGGACCCTTCGGGTTCCCTCGGATCACCGATGCAACCGCACCCTTTGTTGGGTGTGCGGGGGAAGGAGCGTGTGCATGTCCACGGTCGTCGACGATCCCATCGTGGATCCACCGGAGGTCTCCGATGAGGAGATCCTGACCCGCTGTCGCGAGATCGAAGCACGCCGTCGCGCTGATCTCGCGGAGCACATCACGCT
>JBILUM010000246.1:0-4957 GCA_044370995.1 Ilumatobacteraceae bacterium
CTGACCGAGATTGCCTGACAGCGGCGTCGCCCGGTCGATCAGAGGCGCAGCTCGAGGCCGAACTTCGCCTTGAAGTCGTCGTAGTAGGCGTCGTCGTCCTCGTGCGCGCCGAGGGCCACCCACTCGTGGTCGGTCATCGCCGCCCGGCCCTCGATGAGCTCGGTGCCGCCCCAGCTGACCGGGTAGCGGAGCTGGGGCTGGTCGGTGGTGACCGCGTGATGGATGACGGCGCCCACCTCGAACGGGTCGGTCGCGTTGGCCATGCCGGCCGCGTAGAACTGGAACAGGCGGCGGTATGCGGCGTCGTAGGCGCCGCTCTGGTTGGGGGCATCGATGTTCTTCGCGAAGATCGCGCTCTTGGTGACGCCGGGCTCGACGATCACGACGCGGATGCCGAACGGCGCCAGCTCCTGGGCCATGCCCTCGCTCAGCCCTTCGAAGGCGTACTTGGAGGCCACGTAGGGCGACTGCGCCAGAGCCGCCATGCGACCGGCGATCGACGTGATGTTGACGATCGCTCCCCGGTGGCGCTCGCGCATGCCCGGCAGCACCTGCTGCGAGCACCGCACGGCACCACAGAGGTTCACGTTCATCACGTCGAGGTAGTACGAGGTGGGGCACTCCTCGGCCACCGCGTTGCCGCCGACGCCTGCGTTGTTCACCAGGACGTCGACCACGCCGCCGGTCGCCTCGAGAATGCGGGCGAAGCCCTGCTGCACCGAGTCGTCGTCGGCGATGTCGAGTTCGACGAGCTCGATGGAGACGCCCGCGTCGGCCGCCATCGCCTGCAGCTTGGTGGCCTTGGAGATGCTGCGCACCGTGCCGTACACGGTGTGGCCCTGGGCGGCGAGGTGGATGGCGGTGGCGCGGCCGATGCCGCTGTTGGCGCCCGTGACGACGGAGATCGTGCTCATGGGCGGCCATCGTAGAACGGCTCAGGCGGCGGGCTGGTCGAGGTCGTCCACTGCCTCGAGATCGTCGAACCAGACCGCGTCGGGATCGCAGGCGATCGCGAGGCTCTGCACCCGTTCGGGGTCGGCCAGGATGACGTCCATCAGCAACAGCCCCTGCAGCATGTGGAACCGTCGTAGTGCGAAGTAGCCGTGACGGTGGCGGTCGGGTGGTGGGCCGTCGGTGGGCGATTCGCCGACGACGATCGACAGCGTCTGGCAGAACGGCACCTCGAGCGCTGGCAGGTCGAGGTGGCCGACGAACAGCCCGACGGTCGGCGGCGGATCGATCAGCATCGCCGTCACCTGTCGCCGGGCGTCGAGCAGCACCAGCGCCTCGTTGGTGACCGGCCAGTCGGTGAGTTCGAGCGCCAGCGACGCGGCATCGCCGAAGCCCGTGAGCACGAGCGGGTCGTCGGCCTGGGGCAACCACATCCAGAAGTCGTCGGTGTCGTACTCGAGGTGCAGGGCGCGGCGGCGCGAGCGCGGACGGGCGCGGCGGTGTGCGGACATGGGTCCTCCGGAACGGGTGCGGTGCCCGCCCGGGCCGTGGTGGGCCGGTCGAGCGCTGATGTTCGGGGGAACGCACGTCGGCGGTGCCGACAGCGCACCATATCGGTGCTCGCCGTCGGAACGCCGTGTGAACCCGGCGATTCGCCGGGACGACCTCAGGTGAGGAGCGCGGCGACCTTCGGTGCGATGTCCTCTGGCGTGGTCATCGGCCCGAAGCGCTCGACCACCGTGCCGTCGCGGCCGATGAGGAACTTCTCGAAGTTCCAGCCGATGTCGGCGCCGCCGGTCTGCTCGCGCAGCCAGGTGTAGAGCTCGCAGGCCCCGTCGCCGTTCACCTCGATCTTCGAGAACATCGGGAACGAGGCGTCGTACTTCGACGTCGCGAACTCGAGGATCTCCGCGTCAGTGCCGGGTTCCTGGGCGCCGAACTGATTGCACGGGAAAGCGAGGACGGAGAAGCCCTGATCCTTGTTGTCTTCGTGGAGCGTACGCAGACCTGCGTACTGAGGCGTGAGGCCTCAAGCGCTCGCGACGTTGACGATGAGCAGGACCTGGTCGCGGAAGTCACCGAGTGCCACCGGCGAACCGGTGATCGACGACATCGTGAGGTCGTACATGTGTGTCATGAGCCGCACGCTATCCGATCGCTGCCGCACCCCGTCGACGCCGCACGTGGTCGACTGTTCTGCCCCCGAGCACCAGCAGCGGGTACGCGGCGACGATGAACGCCGCCGCGACGCCGTACACCCAGAGTTCGGTCAGTGGGAGCTCGAACAGGTCGCGGCTCCACGGCATGGTGAAGGCCGCACCGAACAGCACGATCATCGTGGTGACCAGGGTGAGCCGAAGGGTGTTCAGCGGCCGTGCCACCCGGTACAGGTTCATCAGCGCGACCGAACCGGCGACGAGAACGGCGACGGATCGTGCCTCGTCGGCGTCGATCGCGTCGTCGAGCTGAGCGAGTGCGAAGACCGCCATGGTCGCCGTGGCGATCACGATGCCGGCGGGGATGGCGCGGCCGAGCACCCGACGCAGGAAGCCCTCCTGCACCCGGTCGGCGTTCGGCTCGAGCGCGAGGAAGAACGCCGGGACGCCGATGGTGAACCAGCTGAGGATCGAGAGGTGGATCGGCCGCAACGGGTAGGCGAGGGCGAACACGCCCGTCAGCAGCGAGAGGATGACCGAGTAGGTGGTCTTGGCGAGGAAGAGGCTCGCCACGCGCTCGATGTTGTTGATGACCCGGCGGCCCTCGGCGACCACGGCCGGCAGGGCGGAGAAGTTGGAGTCGAGCAGCACGAGTTGTGCCACCCCTCGGGTGGCCTCGCTGCCCGATGCCATCGCGATGCCACAGTCGGCGTCCTTCAGTGCGAGCACGTCGTTGACGCCGTCACCGGTCATCGCGACCACGTGTCCGGCAGCCTGCAACGAGGCGACCATCGCTCGCTTCTGGTGTGGGGTCACGCGCCCGAACACCGACGAACGTTCGACCGCGGCGGCGAACTCGGCGACGGTGTCCGGGTCGTCGAAGTCGGGGAGATCCTGGGCGTTGACGTTGTCGCGCCAGTGCTCGAGCCCGGCTCGACGGGCGACCGCCCCGACCGTCACGTTGTTGTCGCCGGAGATCACCTTCAACGTCACGCCCTGGTCGGCGAAGTACTGCAGTGTCGCCGGAGCGTCCTCGCGCACCACGTCCTCGAGAAGCACGAGAGCGATGGGCCGGACGTCGACGAGCGTCTCGGGCGGCTCGACGACTGCCGATGCCAGCACGAGCACACGTCGGCCGTCGGCGGCGTGACGTTCCACCGACTCGCGCAGCTCACCTCGGTAGGCCTCGCCGAGCACGTTCTCGGGCGCGCCGAGCGCCCAGGTGCCGCGGCCGTCGAATGTCATCGCGCTCCACTTCCGCCCTGACGAGAACGGCACCCGCGACACCAGGGTCCAGTCGGTCGAGCCCGGGTAGTGGTCGAGCAGCGCGTGCACCGTCGCGTTCGGGTCGGGATCGAGCCGGGCCATCGCGGTGAGCGCGTCGTCGATGTCGCTCCGGTCGATCGGTGACGCCGCACCGACCGGCGCGAGCACCTCGACCTCGGCGAGCGCCATCGATCCTTCGGTGATCGTGCCGGTCTTGTCGGCACAGAGCACGTCGATGCGGGCGAGCACCTCGATGGCGGGGAGCTCCTGCACCAGGCAGCGCTTGCCGGCGAGCCGCACGACACCGACGGCGAACGCGACACTCGTGAGCAGCACGAGCCCTTCGGGAACCATGCCGACGAGGCCGGCGACGGTGCTGATGACGGCCTCCTGCCAACTCTCGTCGCGTCGCCAGAACTGGCTGCTCGCGAGCAGGACGCCCACGGGGACGATCATCACGCCGACCCAGGTGACGATGCGGTTGATGTCGTTGCGCAGTGGTGAGTTGACGAGGGTGAACCGTCGTGCCTCCTCGGCGAGCCGGACCGCGTAGTTCTCGGCGCCGACCTTGGTGACGAGGACGCGACCAGTGCCCGCCACGACGGCGCTGCCGCTCAGCACCTCGTCGCCGGCCACCTTCAGCACGGCGTCGGCCTCGCCGGTCAGCAGCGACTCGTCGATCTCGAGGTTGTCGTCGGTGAGCACCACGCCGTCGGCCACGACCTGCGCGCCGACCCGGAGCTCGACGACGTCGTCGAGCACCAGTTCGTGCACCTGCAAGGCCCGCACGGTGCCATCGCGAACCACGTGGGCTCGTGGCGCGT
Organism: Ilumatobacteraceae bacterium; assembly: GCA_044370995.1. GTDB lineage: Bacteria > Actinomycetota > Acidimicrobiia > Acidimicrobiales > Ilumatobacteraceae > VFMC01. The sequence continues at coordinate 4,199 of JBILUM010000246.1, forward strand.
TGAGCACGCTCAGCGAGTCGAGCACCTTCTTCGCCCGGAGCTCCTGCACCACGCCGATCACGCTGTTGGCGACGATGACGCCGCCGAACAGCGCGTCCTTGGGTGAGCCGGCCGCGATCACGAGCGCCGCGAGCACACCGACGATGAGGTTGATCGGCGCGAGCACGTTGCCGCGCACGATCTGGCCGACCGACCGTGTGGGTGCCGCCGGAACGGTGTTCGCCTGCCCACGAGCGATTCGCTCGGCCACCTCGGCGGCGCTGAGTCCGGTGGCCGGGTCGGTCGACGCTGGGGGTGCAGCGGCCGTGGCGGGGGATGCGCCGTGCCGGCGGTCGGGGGACGTCGCCATGCGACGACCGTAGCGCTGCGAGCGCGATCCGGGGCGGTGCCGGCCTCGGCCACGCCGTATGTCGAGGGCGCGACCGGAACGACGGCGTGGTGCTGTTGCCGCTCGACCCGGATCATCGGTCGATCCGGGACTAAGCATTCGTCATGTCGCAGCTCGGATTCGACCCTGACGCCCTCCGTGAGAAGTACCGCGAGGAGCGCGACCGCCGATTGCGCGACGACGGCAACGAGCAGTACATCGAGGTGGCCGGACAGTTCGCCCGCTACCTCGACGACCCGTACGTCGCGCCGGTGGAGCGCGGCCCGTTGCACGACACCGTCGACGTCGCCGTGATCGGCGGCGGGTTCAGCGGCCTGTTGGCCGGTGCGCGACTTCGTGAGGCCGGTGTCGAGGACATCCGTGTGATCGAA
>JBILUM010000247.1:0-4950 GCA_044370995.1 Ilumatobacteraceae bacterium
CCTGGGAGAAGCTGCCGGCCGACCGCAAGGACGCGAGCACCCTCGACGAGGTCATGCAGTTGTGGAGCCGCGCCGAGGTGCTGCGCCTCACCAACATCCGCGCCAACCAGATGCGCAAGATGGGCGACCCGGGTCCCGAGGGCTCGATCGGCAAGATGGCATCGGCCAACCTGAACAAGGACATCTACGCCAAGGTCATGGACCTGCTCGGCGCCGACGGCATGTTGTACGGCAGCTACGAGATGGTGCGTCCCGAGACCGCGATGGGCTTCGACACACTGCAGAAGGCCTTCCTGCGCAGCCGTGCGAACTCGATCGAGGGCGGCACCACCGAGGTGATGCTCAACATCCTCGGCGAGCGCGTGCTCGGCCTGCCCGGCGACGTCCGCGTCGACCGCGACAAGCCGTGGAGCGAAGTTCCCCGCAACTGACTCCGGGCCGAGCGCCCACCCCGATTCCCACGCTGTCCCGGTCGCACCTGCGGCCGGGACAGCGCCGTTTTCGGCGCACATCTCAGCGGCTCACCTCAGGCCGATGTGCGGCCGAGGTCAGGCGTCGGGTCCTGGTCGGCGCCAGCGGACGACGACGACCACGAGGGCACCGATGACGGTGGCGGTGCCGAGCACGACGGGGGCCGACGCGAACAGCCAGTCGAGCCGGTGGATCTCGTCGACGTCGGCGATCACGGTCGGGTCCAGGTCGTCTTGACGTAGCGGCGCTGGAAGCCGAGGCGGAGCAGGTTGCGTTCGCTCGGTCCGCCGAGGACGGCGGTGACGGTGGCGAGGTCGCATCCGGTGAGCCCCGCGAGTCGGAGGCGTTCAGCGACGAGAGCCCGCTGCACGCCTCGGCCGCGTTCGGCGGGCAGGGTGGACATGCCGCCGAGGGTCGCGAGACCGTCGCGCACGATCAGGCTCGCGCAGCCGAGCGAGCGTCCCGTCTCGGCGTCGAGCGCGAGCATCAGCCGCTCGCCATCTGTGGCGTGCGCTGCCGCGGCGTAGACATCGCTCGCACGGCGAGCATCGGGCGTGGTGTGCTCCCACGCGGCGTAGCTCACGTCCTGCCAGTGCGGCAGTTCGTCGGATGCGATCGGGCGAACGGCGATCGCCGGATCGGCCTCGATCGCCGGCGCGTCGATGGGCCGTGTCATCACGCTCACCTCGCCCGATGGCGCGTAACCCCGTGCCGTCAGCAACGAGACGAGGTCGGCATGGGTGGCGGGGACCACATCGACCGATGCGGGCACGCCGGCAGCCGCCGACGCCCGTTCGAGCTCGTCAACATCGGCCGGCCCGACGGTGTCGACGAGTCCGAGGGCGAGGGCTCGGTTCACGTACAGGCCGGTCCCTTGCAGGACGACGAGGCCGTCGACCAGTTCGAACGAGCGGCTGCCCCACGACGCGTCGATCGCTCGCAGCGCATCGGCGTGCGCGGCGAGATGGCGGGCCGCGGTGCGTTCCAGCCGTGCGGTGCCGGCGTCGGCCACGGTCAGCCGCCGGTGCGGAGCAGGATGCCGAGGAACAGCGCGGCGAGTGACGCCAGCGCCCCGACCGCGCCGCCGAGCGCCAACGCGAGCTTGCTCTTGCCGATGGAGTGGATCGCCACGGCGGTCGCGGCCACGAGTGCCGCGAGGACCTTCACGAACACCGTCACCTGGTACGCGGTGTCGGTGTCGGCGATGTCGACCTCGGCGAGGTTCCACATGCCGGTGATGACGAGCACGGCGAACGCCGGCCAGGCGAGACGGGCGAAGGCCCGGGCCACGGCCTTGGTGCTCTCCGGGGCCTCCTTGCGCAGCACCGGCACCACCCCGGCGAGAGCGAACTGGCCGCCGACCCAGATCGCTGCAGCGAGCGAGTGGAGGAAGAGGCGGACCGTGTCGAGCGTGGGCGAGATCACTCGGCCACGGTAACCAACACCGGCTCGCGCACCAATGCGATCGGCCGGCACACGACGCGTGCCACGCCGACCAGCTCGACCGCCGTGACGAACACCACCCGGGGGTCGCCACGGGTGCCCGAAACGACGGGCGTGGCGGTCATCCCAGGCGGAGTGCCTCGAGCACCTCGCTGGCCGCGCGCTGGCGGTCGTCGACGAGAGACACCTCGGCCGGATCGGCGCCGAGCATCGTGGCGACCGCGACCCCGATGGCGGACTGGAGCTCACGGATGTTGCGCGGCGGGGGGAAGTACTCGTCCTCCTCGGTCACCCGCACGTGCTCGACACCGTGGCGCGGGGCGAGCCGGGTGATGACGGCATCGACGAGTTCCTCGGGGGCCGAGGCGCCGGCGGTGACGCCGACGATGCCGGTGAGGTCGTCGGGCAGCTCGTCGGCATGGTTGACGCGGTAGACGCGATCGGCGCCCGCCTCGATCGCGAGCTTCTCGAGCGCTCGTGTGTTGGAGGAGTTGGCCGAGCCGATCACCACGATCGTGTCGCAGCGATGGGCCATCGCCATGAGCGCCGACTGCCGGTTGGTGGTGGCGAAGCACAGGTCGCTGCGGCCGGGCGTCCAGGTGCCCGGGTACTTCACCTTCACGGCCTCGGCGACGCCTTCCCAGTCGCGGTGCGACAGCGTGGTCTGGGCGAGCAGGGCCACGGGTTCGTCGAAGTCGGGCAATGCATCGACCTCGGCGACGTTCTCGACCCGGCTGATCGAGTCGGGGGCGACCGCCATCGTGCCGACGGCCTCCTCGTGGCCTTCGTGGCCCACATAGACGATGCGGTAGCCCTTGCCGGCGCGCACCTTCACCTCGTGGTGGACCTTGGTGACCAGCGGGCACACCGAATCGACCACGTAGCTGCCCCGTGCACGAGCGGCGGTGACGACCTCGGGGGCCGAGCCGTGGGCCGACAGCATGATCGGGCTGCCCTCGGGCACGTCGGCGATGTCGTCGACGAAGATCACCCCGAGGTGCTCGAACCGCTCGACGACGATCCGGTTGTGGACGATCTCGTGGTAGCAGTACACCGGAGCGGGGAAGGTGCGCACCATCCAGGCGAGGGCCTTGATGGCCATCTCCACCCCGGCGCAGAAGCCACGCGGCTCGGCGAGCAGCACCCGATCGACGTCCATCGCGCCACGCTACCGGCGCCCCCTCGACCGTGCCGGGCACCGGCGGTCACACCGCTCGGGCACCTCGAGACCATCGTCGGTGTCGGCCGTGCCTGGTCGGAGCGGTCACGGGAGGGCGCCCTGAGCGCCGATAGCCTCGACGGACGTGTCAGCTCCGGTGGTCGTCAGCATCGCTGCAGGTTCCGCCGCCGAGGTGGCAGGCCTGTGCGCAGGTGACGAAATCGTCGCGCTCAACGGTCAGGTGCCTCGCGACATCATCGAGTGGCGGTTCCTCGTCGACGAACCCGAGCTCGAGATCGAGTTGCGTCGCGGCGGCCTCGACCAGACGGTCACGATCGACAAGCGTGCCGGCGAGCCGCTGGGTGCCGAGGTGTCGAGCGCGGTGTTCGACCGGGTGCGCACCTGCGACAACCACTGCGAGTTCTGCTTCATCTATCAGCTGCCCAAGGGCATGCGGAAGAGCCTGTACCTGAAAGACGACGACTACCGGCTCAGCTTCCTGTACGGCAACTTCACCACGCTCACCCGGTTCACCGAGGCCGATCTCGAGCGGGTCGTCACCGAGCGGCTGTCGCCGTTGAACGTCAGCATCCACGCCACCGAGCCCGAGCTGCGGTCGCGCATGCTGAAGAACCCTCGCGGCGGCATGAGCCTGCGTTGGCTGCGGGCGTTGCTCGACCACGGCATCACCGTGCGCGGACAGATCGTGCTGTGCCCTGGGGTGAACGACGGCGCGGCGCTCGACCGCACCTTCGCCGACGTGCTCGACAAGTACCCCGAGCTCGAGTCGATCGCCGTCGTGCCGCTCGGCCTCAGCCGGTTCAACACCGAGTCCGCCATGCGACTGCACACCCCCGACGAGGCCAACGCCGTCATCGACGCCGTCCACGACTGGCAGGAGATCTACCTGCGGGTGCTGGGCCGACGCATGGCCTTCGCCGCCGACGAGTACTACCTGATGACCGGCCGTCCGTTCCCCGAGGCCGAGGCCTACGAGGGCTTCGCCATGCACGAGGACGGCATCGGCATGGCGCGCACGTTCGAGCTCGAGTTCCACGGTCAGGTCGACGCCCCGACGGGTGTTCAGAGCGGCTTCTTCGCCGCGGTCGACAGCCCGCCGCCCAACCCGGCCGCCTACACGGGCCTGCGTTCGCGCAGCGACGGCACGAACCTCAGCATCTCGCCGCGCCGCAACGCGCCGATCGGCATCCTCACCGGCGAGTTCGGTGCACAGGTCATCGGTCCGCTGGTCGATTCGCTCGGCCGCACCGACGTGCGCGTGATCCCCGTTCGCAACGAGTTCTTCGGCGGCAACACCGCCGTCACCGGGCTGATGGTCGGCGCCGATCTCACCCGTGTGCTCGCCGAGCAACCGGCAGGTCATCGGTACCTGCTGCCCGACGTGTGCCTGAGCGAGGGACGATTCCTCGACGGCACCACCCTTGCCGACCTGCCGAGGCCCGTGGAGGTGGTGGCCACCGATGGCCTCGCCCTGCGTGCCGCACTGGAGCCCGCCGCATGAGCGATCAACACACATCCATCGACGACAACACGGGACCTGCGCTGGCCAACGTCGTCATCGTCGGCCGCCCGAACGTCGGCAAGAGCACCCTGTTCAACCGGATCATCGGTGAACAGGTCGCCATCGTCGAGGACCGCCCGGGCATCACCCGCGACCGCAAGGAGGCCGAGGCCGAGTGGCTCGGCAACCGGTTCAACCTGGTCGACACCGGCGGGTGGTCGCCCGACGGCGACGCGCTCGAGGAGAAGGTGTCGCGCCAGGTGGAGGCCGCGGTCCGCCAGGCCGATCTCGTGCTGTTCGTCGTCGACGCCTCGGTCGGCATCACCGACGACGAGATGGTGATCGGCACCTGGCT
>JBILUM010000248.1:0-4930 GCA_044370995.1 Ilumatobacteraceae bacterium
GGCCGAGGCCGACGAGCAGCTGCGCTACGCGGCCAGCCTCGGTGTGGCCAAGGCGGTGCTGTTGCCGATCGCCGAGGCCGACTGGGATCCCCAGCGCACCGCGGCTGCGATCGCCGGTGCGATCCGTGAGCTCGAAGCGGCCGAGGGCGCGTTCGACATCATCCTGTTCGGCAACGAGTCGGCCGACTCGGGCGGGTTCCAGGTGGGCGTCCGTGTGGCGCGTGCGCTGGCCCGCCCGATCGTGAACGGCATCAAGGGCATCGAGGTCGGCGACGGTTCGGTCCGCGCCCGCCGCGAGGCCGAGGCCGGCGTCGAGGTCTACACGATCCCGATGCCGGTGGTGCTCGGCGTGAAGGAGGGCATCAACCTCCCGCGCTATCCCACGATGAAGGGCCGGCTCAACGCCAAGAAGGTCGCTGTCGCACAGGTGGCTCCGGCCGCCGAACCCGGCGGCCAGCAGATGGTCACCCTGCTGCAGGCTGCGGAGAAGTCGAGCAACACCGTCATCCTCGGCAAGGGCCCCGAGGCCGCTGCTGCCGTCGTCGACGTCCTCGAGGAACTGGGGGTGCTGAAGTGAGCACGTTGGTCATCATCGAACACGACCGCGGCACCCTGGCCTCGGCCTCGCTCGAGGCGCTGGCTGCGGCCCGCACCATCGGTGGCGACGTGCACGCCGTCACGCTCGGTGCGAGCGCCGACGGCCTCGCCGACACCCTCGCCGCCCACGGTGCGTCGGTCGTGCACCAGGTGCACCACGACCTGCTGGGCGACTACGGCCCGGAGGCGTGGGGCGACAGCGTCGCCCAGCTGGTGTCGGCGATCTCGCCGACCTCGGTGATCGCGTGCGGCACCGACCGGGGCAACGAGGTGATGGCCCACGTGGCCGCCATCTTCGACCTGCCGATGGTCGCCAACTGCACGGAGATGACCCCCGGCGACACCTGGGAGATCGTCCGCGTGCGCTGGGGTGGTTCGCTGCTCGAGCGCTGCACCCTCGTCGCGTCGACCAAGCTCGTCACGGTCGCGCACCACACGTTCGAGGCCGCCGAGGCCCCCGTCGCTTCGGCCACCCACCCGTTCGCTCCCGAACTCGATGCGGTGCTCGCCCGCAGCGTCGTGACCGAGCGAGTGGAGCGTGCCGCCGGTGTCACGCTCGCGACCGCACCGGTCGTCGTGGGCGGCGGTCGCGGTGTCGGTTCGCCCGAGGCGTTCGCGCCACTCGAAGAGCTCGCCGGGTTGCTCGGTGGCGTCGTCGGATGCTCGCGGGCGGTCACCAACAACGGCTGGCGCAACCACACCGACCAGGTCGGCCAGACGGGCACCCGCATCGCACCGGACATCTACTTCGCATGCGGCATCTCCGGTGCGATCCAGCACTGGGTGGGTGCGATGGCGTCGAAGAAGATCCTCGCGATCAACACCGACGCCGAGGCGAACATGGTCACCAAGGCCGACTACGCCGTCCTCGGCGACCTGCACCAGGTGATCCCCGCCATCAGCGCCGAGATCAGGCGCCGCCGCGGCGCTTGACGCCGACGCGATCGCTGGGCATCCGGGCCAGCGGTCCACGACCCGTTCACCGGCGCCTCGTAACGTGATCCGGTGAGCTACGAGACCCACCACGTCGACGCGGGACCGGCGCTCAGCCGCGACCTGGCGTTGGCCACGTGGGGGCTGTTCGTCGGCCTCGCGCTCCTCCTGCTCGCGGGCGGCCTGTTCGGCACGCTGCTCGGGGTCCGCTCCGAGACCGCCGGCCTGCCCACCGCGATCACGGGTCTCATCGCCGCGTCGTACTACCTCGGCTTCGTCGTCGGATCACGGCTGACCCTGCGCGCCCTCGGTGCGGTCGGCCACATCCGCGTCTACGCCGCGCTCGCCGCGCTGCTCACCACGGCGATGCTCGGGGTCGGGCTCACCGACAGCTGGGTGCCGTGGGCGTTGCTCCGCCTGGTGACGGGTCTCTGCTTCGCCGGCCAGTACGTGGTGGCCGAGTCGTGGCTGAACGACCTCGCCACCAACGCGAACCGGGGTCGGCTGCTCGCGATCTACAACGTCATCGCCACCGGCGCGTTCGCCGTCGGTCAGGCGGTCGTGTTCGCGTTCGACGCCGAAGTCGTCACCGGGTTCGCCCTGTGTGCGATCGCCGCCTCGCTCGCCGTCATCCCTGTGACGTTGTCGGAGGAGGCCGTCGCGCCGAAGATCGAGGAGAGCGAGCACATCACCCTCAAGCAGCTCGCCGAGGTGGTGCCGACCGGGCTGGGGGCGTGTTTCCTCGTCGGCATCGCACACGGTGCGATCGGTGGTCTGCCGGCTGTGTACGCCACCCGCGTCGGCATGCCGGCCGGGTGGGTCGGCCTGTTCGCTGCTGCACCGAGCCTGGGCGGCGTGCTGCTGCAGTGGCCCATCTCCGCGGCCTCCGACGACCTCGACCGGAGGGTCGTCGGACTCGCCGGCGCGCTCGGGGCGATGGGTACCGCGGCGATCCTGGTGCTCACACCGGAGACCCACTGGATGGTGCTCGTCTGGTTCGCCCTGCTGGGCGGTCTGAGCTACCCCCTGTACTCGATCGCCGGTGCGTACACGAACGACTGGATCGAACCCGAGCACCTGAACGCCGCGGCGTCGCAGCTCGTCACCCTGTACGGCGTCGGCGCGGTGCTCGGCCCGTTCGCCGCTGCCGGCCTCATGATCGGCCTCGGGCCGGGCGGATTCTTCTGGTCGCTGATCATCCTGCACGGGATGATCGCCGCGTTCCTGGCGTATCGCATCAAGGCCTGGCGCAGCCCGCTCACCAAGCGGCCGTGGGACGAGGTGTCGCTGCCGGCCCGGGCGTTCTACGTGCCTGCGACGATCGTGGCCGCCGGACGGCGCCGCCGCCGTCGGCCCGACACCGAGTCCTGACCTGCCACGCGTCCGCAGCTGCATCCACACCGACGTCACCGCAGGACCGCGTCCGATGCCGCCGTGAACAGGCGGCCGCCGTCGGTTCAGCCGAGCTTGGCGAGTTGCTTCTGTTGCCAGGCGGCGGTGGCGTCGACGTTGTTGAAGGTGAACAGGTGCAGTCCCTCGATGTTCAGATCGCGGGCGACCTTGCTCATCGGGTTGATCAGCTTCGACGGGTCGTAGCCCGACGGCGAGAAGAGCTTGAAGATCGTGCTCGAGTTCTTCTTCACGAAGCGCATCGACGACCCGATGCCGAGCCGGGCGCCCATCGTGAGCAGCTTGGCCCGATCGATCACGCCAGGCACGCCCAGGTGCAGCGGCAGGGTGAACCCGGCGGCGCGTTCGGCGGCGGCCCACTTCTTCCACTGGTCGATGTCGAAGCACATCTGCGTGCTCGCGAAGCCGGCGACGCCGGCCTCGGCCAGCAACGCCTGCTTCGCGTGGAGCGCCTCGTGCACGATCTTCTGGTCGATGAGCGCGTGACCGTCGGGGTAGGCGGTGATGCCGATGCGCTGCAGTCCGTGGTCGGTGTCGAGGAAGTCGCGCAGGAAGGCGACGACGCCGTCGTACGCGCCGACCGGCTCGGGCGCGTCACCGGCGACGAGGAACACCTCGGTGAGTGCGTGGGTGCGGCAGAACTCGGCCAGGCGCTCCACGTGGGCCTTGTCCTCGGTGAGTCGCGCCGAGAAGTGCGGCACGGCCACGTAGCCCTGGTCGAGGATCTTCGCCGTGAGGTCGAGGGTCGCCTGGAGACCCTTGGCCGGCGAGCAGGTGACCGAGACCGAACTGCCGGCGGGAACGAACGCGATCTGTGCGTCGACGTTCTTGAGCGGGATCAGCTCGTAGCGCGCATCGGCGATCAGCTGGCGCTGCAGCGCAGGCGTGGACTGGGGCAAGGAGGAGGCAGACATCGTTGTCCTGGTTTCGTGACGGATCTGGTCGGAACGGGTCGAAGATTTCGGATGGTTCAGGCGAACTCGTCAGGGAGTTCTGCCTTGCGACGGGCGACGAACTCGAGGAGTTCGGCGTCGATCGCGTCGTCGAGTGCCGGCGCCTCGTACTCGGCGAGTCGGCGCTTCCAGAGGGCGTTGGCGCGCTGGGCGGCGTCGAGGCCACCTTCCTCGGTCCACTGCTCGAAGCTCGAGTTGTCGCTCGTGTCGCTGCGGTAGAACGCGGTCTCGAAGTTGGCGAGCGTGTGCGCCGTGCCGAGGAAGTGGTTGCCCGGCGTGTTCTCGCGGATGGCGTCGAGGGCGAGGCCGTTGGCCGAGGTGTCGAGGCCCTTCACGAATGTGGCCATCATCCCGAGCTGGTCGCAGTCGAGGACGAACTTCTCGTAGCCGATCGCGAGGCCGCCCTCGAGCCAGCCGGCGGCGTGCAGCACGAAGTTCACCCCACCGAGCACCGTGGGCTGGAGCGTGTTCGCGCTCTCGTAGGCCGCCTGGGCGTCGGGCAGCTTCGAGGCGGTGAGCGAACCACCGGAGCGGAACGGCACGCCGAGACGGCGAGCCAGCGCAGCGACGGTGTAGAGCACCATCGCCGGTTCGGGCGTGCCGAACGTCGGCGCCCCGGTCTGCATGCTCATCGAGCTCGCGAACGAGCCGAGGATCACCGGCGCACCCTTGCGGCACAGCTGGACGAACGTCATGCCAGCGAGCGCCTCGGCGAGGGTCTGGGCGGCGACGCCGGCGCTCGTCGACGGCGCCATCGCTCCGGCGAGGATGAACGGGGTGATGATCGTGGCCTGGTTGTTCTCGGCGTAGCACTGGGCGGCGGCGAGCATCGTGCCGTCCCACACGAGCGGCGACGAGGCGTTGATCAGCGACGTCATGACCGTGCGGTCCTGCAGGTCGCCCCCGAAGGCGATGCGGGCCATGTCGACACTGTCCTGGGCGCGCGAACCGGCGGTGACCGAGCCCATGAAGCCCTTGTCGCTGTACTTGATGTGGCTGTACACCATGTCGAGGTGGCGCTTGCTGACGGGCACGTC
>JBILUM010000249.1:0-4929 GCA_044370995.1 Ilumatobacteraceae bacterium
GGGGTCGTACAGGGCACGATCGTGACGCGTGGACGGGATCGGCTCGCCGTAGACCTCGATCACGAAATCGGTGCGGTCGGCCAGCTCGACCGGCAGGTAGCCATAGGCGATCGGCTTGCCGACGGTGTGCCCGAAGTTCGCGCTGGTGGTGAAACCCACGACCTCGCCGTCAGCGATGATCGCCTCGCCGCTCACCGGGTACGCCATCTCCTCGAGCGTGAAGGTGCACAGCTTCCGGGTGATGCCCGCTTCGTGCTGTGCGACGAGCGCATCCCGACCGCAGAAGTCGCCCTTGCCGAGGTTCACCCGCCAGGCGAGCCCGGCCTCCCACGGCGTGGTGTCGGGGGTGATGTCGGTGCTCCAGTACAGGTAGCCCTTCTCCATCCGCATCGTGTCGATCGTGCGATAGCCGGCGTCGACGATGCCGTGCGGTTCACCTGCTGCACGCAGCAGTTCATACACGTGGGCGGCGTACTCGGTGGGGATGTGCAGCTCCCAGCCCAGCTCGCCGACATAGCCGATGCGCAGGGCGAGGACGGGTGCCGACCCGATGGTGATCTCCTTCGCACGTGCGTACTTGAACGATGCGTTGCTGACGTCCTCCTCGCACACCGCCTGCAGCACGTCGCGACTCTTCGGACCGCAGAGGTTGATCACCGCACGGGCGCTGGTGAGATCGCGGATCACCACGGACCCGTCATCGGGGGAGTTGGCCCGGATCCACCCCATGTCGTGCGCGCCGAACGCCGCGCCGGTCACCACGTACCAACTGTCGGGCGCGGTGCGGATCATCGTGAGGTCGCACTCGATCCCGCCACGCTCGTTGCACAGCTGGGTGTAGGTGACGGTGCCGACGCTCTTGTCCATGTCGGCGACGCTGAGCCACTGCACGGCCGCGAGCGCACCAGGGCCGGTGATCTCGAACTTGGCGAAGCTGCTCTGGTCGATCAGGCCGACCCCGTTGCGGATCGCCTGGTGCGCTGCGCCCACGTGCTCGAACCAGTTGGGCCGGCCGAACGACGGGCGATCGACCGCTTCCACACCCTCGGGCGCGAACCAGTTCGGGCGCTCCCAACCACCGCGAGAACCGAACACGGCGTGGCGAGAGGCGAGCGCATCGTGCAACGGGCTCCGGCGGATACCGCGAGCGGTGACCTTCTCCGAGCCCGGTGCCGAGAGCTTGTAGTGGTGCGCGTACATCTCGACCATGCGGTCGCGCATGAAGTGACGGGTCGTGTGGTGGAACGCGAAGCGGCGCACGTCGAGTGGCCACAGGTCGAGCGACGGCCGCCCCTCGAGCATCCACTCGGCCATCATCTTCCCGGCGCCACCGCCGGCGGCGATGCCGTAGAGGAAGCCGGTTGCGAGGTAGAAGTTGTCGAGCTCGGGCGCGCGGCCCATCACGAAGTCGGCGTCGGCGGTGTACGGGATCGGGCCGTTGATCAGGCTGCGGATACCGGCCTGCTCGAGCACCGGCGTGCGCTTCTGGGCGAGCTCGGCGAGCTGGGCGAAGCGGTCGAAGTTCGGGTCGAACAGCTTGCGCTGGAACGGGTCGGGGATCCGCTCGTCGACACCGAACGCGATCGTGTCCGGCTCGTAGCCGCCGACGAGGAGACCCGGTCCGTCCGGCTTGTAGTAGACGAGGTGATCCGGGTCGCGCATCGTCGGCATCTTCCCGAGCTCGACCGGCGTGTAGCCCTCGATCGGTCCGCTCAGCAGGTACTGGTGCTCGACCGCCACGGCCGGCACACGTGCGCCGACGAGCTTGCCGACCTCCATGCCCCACATGCCGGCCGCGTTGACGACCATGTCGCACTCGATCGAGGTCTCGGTTCCGTCCGTGCCGATCGTGTGCACCGTCGTGCAGCGACGGCCGTCGACATCGATCTTCACGACCTTGGTCTGTTCGCAGATGGTGGCGCCGCGCATGCGGGCGCCACGAGCGATCGCCTGGGTGACGCTGGCCGGGTCGATGTAGCCGTCGGTGGGCAGGAACGCCGCGGCGAGCACGTCGGTGGTGCTCATCAGCGGGAAGAGTTCTTGTGCCTTCTGCGGTGAGATCACCTCCATCGGTAGGCCGAAGCTCTTGGCCATCGTGGTGAGCCGCTTGAGCTCCATCACGCGCTCGGGTGAGCAGGCGAGTCGCAGTGAACCGGTCTCGTGCCAGTCGACGGCCTGGCCGGTCTCGGCCTCGAGCCCTCGGTACATCTCGACCGACTGCTCGAGCATGCGGGTGGTGTTGCGCGACGAGCGCAGCTGCCCGACGAGCCCTGCCGCGTGCCAGGTGGCGCCGTCGGTGAGCTGGTGCTGCTCGAGCAGCACGACCTCGGTCTCGCCCATCTTGGTGAGCCAGTAGGCGATCGAGCAGCCGAGGATGCCGCCGCCGATGATGACGATGCGGGCGCGTTCGGGTACCGGGTTGGTGGTCATGTGATCAGGCCTTCACTCGGGCGTTGTTCGGGTCGTACAGGGGCCTCAATGTCACGTCGGCGGGCACGCGTTCGGTGGCGACCTCGAGCTCGTAGACACCGCTCGTGACCCACTGGCCGAACTCGCCGACAGCCGCGGGCTGCTGCGGACGGCGGACGTAACCGAGCCCGATCGAGCGGTCGACCGTGTAGCCGAAGCCCGCGCTGCTCAACCAGCCGACGCGCTCGCCGTCGCGGAAGATCGTCTCGCGGCCGAGCAGCACGATCGACGGGTCGACGGTGAACGTGGCGAGCAGCTTGCCGATGCCACGCTCGCGCTGGGCGACGATCGCGTCGCGGCCGAGGAAGTCGATGTCGGTCTTCGTCTTCACCGCCCAGCCGAGCCCGGCTTCGAGCGGCGTGTGATCGGGGCCGATGTCGCTGCCCCACGCCCGGTAGCCCTTCTCGAGCCGGGTGCTCTCGATCGCCCGATAACCGGCATTGACGAGGCCGTGGCCCGCACCGGCCGCCATCAGCGTGTCGTACACCCGGCTGGCGTACTCGACGGGCAGGTGCAGCTCCCAGCCGAGCTCGCCCATGTAGGTCACCCGCAGGGCACGCACCGGGCAACCGGCGATCCCGACGGTCTGCATCGTGCCGAACGGGAATGCGTCGTTGTCGAGCGGGGTCGACGTGACCTCGCTCAGGATCGCGCGGCTGTGCGGGCCCATCAGCGTGAGCACCGACCACGCCGACGTCACGTCGAACAGTTGCGCGTTCGCGCCGGACGGGATGTTGCGGCGGATCCAGTCGAAGTCGTGCGTGGCGTAGCCCGTACCGGTGACCACGTAGAACTCGTCGTCGGCCACACGGCAGACGGTGAGGTCGGCCTGGATGCCGCCCTTCGCGTCGAGCATCTGGGTGTAGGTGAGCGAGCCGACCGGCTTGTGCACGTCGTTGGAGCAGATCCAGTCGAGCGCAGCCATCGCATCGGGGCCCTTGAGCGCGTACTTGGCGAAGCTCGTCTGGTCGACCAGCACCGCCGCCTCCCGGCATGCCCGGTGCTCGCGTCCGACGGCCGCGAACCAGTTCTGGCGTTCGTAGGTGTAGACGTCCTCGGGTGTCTCGCCGAGCGACGCATCGGCGAACCAGTTCGGGCGTTCCCAGCCGAGCTTCTCGCCGAAGCAGGCGCCCTGGGCGAGCAGCTTCGGGTACAGCGGCGAGGTGCGCGCCGGGCGCCCGCTGTGGTGCTCCTCGAACGGCCAGGCCATCGTGTAGTGCTTGCCGTACGCCTCGAGCGTGCGGGTGCGTACCCAGTCGGTGTCCTGGTGCGGCCGCCCGAAACGACGGATGTCGACCACCCACAGGTCGTACGGCGCTCGTCCCTCGTGCACCCACTCGGCCAACGCCATGCCGGCACCGCCTCCGGCCGCGATGCCGAACGCGTTGAAACCGGCGCCGACGAAGAAGTTCGCGAGTTCGGGCGCCTCACCGAGGAAGAAGTTGCCGTCGGGCGTGAAGCTCTCCGGGCCGTTGATGAGCGTGCGGATACCCGTGTTGGCGAGCTCGGGCACACGGCCGATCGCGAGTTCCATCGTTGGGGCGAAGTGATCCCAGTTGCTGTCGAGCAGTTGGAACTGGAACGGACGGGGAATGCCTCTCACGGCCCACGGGATCGGGTTCGGCTCGTAGCCTCCCATCACCAGGCCACCGACCTCCTCCTTGTAGTAGGTGAGCCGGTCGGGGTCGCGCAGCGTGGGCAGGTTGCGGGGCACCTCGGGGGAGAACTGCTCGGTGATCACGTACTGGTGCTCCACCGGCACGAGCGGGACGTTCACCCCGACGGTGGCAGCGAGGGCCCGGGTCCACTGGCCGCCGCAGACGACCACCTTCTCGCACTCGATACGACCCCGGTTGGTGACGACTGCCTTGATCACGCCATCGACCACCTCGATCCGCTCGACCTCGGTCTCCTCGGCGATCGTCACGCCCCGCAGACGGGCACCCTTGGCGAGCGCCATCGTGATGTCGCTCGGGTTGGCCTGGCCGTCGGTGGGCAGGAACGCCGCGCCCACCACGTCGTGCACCTCCATCAGCGGCCACAGGTCCTGGGCCTCCTTCGCCGAGAGCAGGTGCATCTCGAGCCCGAAGCTCGTGGCCGTCGTGGCCTGACGCTTCACCTCGGTCCAACGCTCCTGGTTGCAGGCGAGGCGCAAGCCGCCGTTCATCTTCCAGCCCGTGGCCTGACCGGTCTCGGCCTCGAGGGTCTTGTAGAGCTCGACCGAGCTGCCCAGCAGTTGCGTGATGTTGGCGCTCGTGCGCAGTTGTCCGACCAGCCCCGCAGCGTGGAACGTGGAGCCCGAGGTGAGCATGTGCTTCTCGACGAGCACCGTGTCGGTGTAGCCGAGCTTGCCCAGGTGATAGGCGGTGGAGCATCCGACGATGCCACCCCCGATGACGACCACTCGTGCCTGTGTGGGCAGCTCTGCCATGCGCGTCTCCTTCGCTTGCCGTCGACGCT
>JBILUM010000250.1:0-4927 GCA_044370995.1 Ilumatobacteraceae bacterium
CTCGGGAGACGGTTCTGGGGTGCGGAACTGCTGGCGTGGAGTCGGACGGCCTGGTGCCGGCGTCCGGAAGCGGAAAAAGCGAAAGGCCGCCGGGATCAGTGATCCCGACGGCCTCGGAGCGAAAGCTTCCGAACGCAAGCTGTGCTTACGACGGAGGAGCTCCGAGGTGTCGGGCCGGGCGACGCTTGGTGGCGCTGACCACATGGCCGGTCTCGATGGCAAATGCCTTCGAATCCATGGTCATCCCCACCGAGGCATTCCACAGGTAGCCACCGAGCACGCCGCTGCAGGAGCGCGCGCCAGCGGCCATGCGGCCCTGCTGCGGTGCGGTCGTGCAGATCATGTCGGTGTGTTCTCCTGGTGCGTGTGTCTCGTGGTCCGCCGGACAGCGAACCGTGGTCTAGGCAATCATCATCGGCCGAAGCGGTCAAGTGATTTACGCGATGTACATCACGACGATCCCTGATCGATGTCTCCAGCGATCCTGATCCACCCTGACACGACCCCGACAGACGATGCGGACTGCCGTGGACCACCGTCCGGCGACGCGCCAGACTCGCACGGTGCTCGGTGCCGTTCCTCCGTCGGTCGTGGGGTCCTTCGTGGGGTCGTTCGTGACCGCGCCAGAACTCGTCTCCACGGTGTTGTTCGCGCTGGGGTGGACGGCGGGATGGGTGGCGCTGTGGCGTGCTCGACCGTTGCCTGCTGCGCCGGCCCGTTCCGTACGGGTGTCGGTGGTGGTGCCCGCCCGCGACGAGGCAACGTCGCTGCCGGTGCTGCTGGCCTCGCTCGGCGGTGAGCTCCGCGCCGGCGACGAGTTGATCGTCGTCGACGACCACTCGACCGATGCCACGGCGCAGCTCGCCGTCGCCGGCGGCGCCCGGGTGATCAGCGCTCCGGCGCTGCCGGCCGGGTGGGCGGGCAAGCCGCACGCGTGTCACAGGGGCGCACTGGCGTCGTCGAACGAGGTGCTCGTGTTCCTCGACGCCGACGTGTCGCTCGGCCGCGGCGCACTCGACGGCCTCGTCGCCCAGCTCGTGTCGCACCCCGACGAACTCGTCTCCGTGCAGCCCCACCACGTCACGGTGCGGGCGCACGAGCAGGCGAGCGTGCTGTTCAACGTCGTTGCGATGATGGGGTCCGCCGCCTGCACCCCGTGGGGGGAACGCGTGCCGACGCACGTGGCCTTCGGACCGGTCGTGGCGGTGCGCCGCGAGGCGTACGAACGAGCGGGTGGCCACGCCCACCCCGAGGTGCGTGCCGCGGTGCTGGAGGACATCGCGCTCGCCCGACGGTTCTCCCGGTCGCGCCTGTTCGCGGGCACGGCCACCGGCACGTCGTTCCGCATGTACCCCCGCGACCTGGGTCAGGTGGTCGAGGGGTGGACGAAGGGGGTGGGCATCGGGTTCGACGCCACCCCGTGGTGGGCGGTCGTGCTCACGGCTGCCTGGGTGACCTCGCTCGCCGGCGGTGCCGTGACGTCGGCATGGTTCGCGCTCGCATCGCTGGTGCAGTTCGCCGTGTTCGCCCGCCGGGTCGGGCGGTTCCGGTGGTGGGCGGTGGTGGCGTTCCCGGTGTGGGTGGTGCTGCTCGTGGCGGTGCTGGGCCGCAGCCTGTGGCGGCGACGCCGGGGTGGCACGGTGACCTGGAAGGGTCGGGCACTGCGGCCCGACCAGGAGACGAGCTGATCAGCCCGCGGGCGTCACGTCGGTCAACGCCTCGGTCGTCTCTGCCGCCTCTGTCGCCTCGGCGGCAGCGGCCGCGGCGATCGCCGCCGGCGAGGTGCTCGGCAGGAACACCCGTTCGCGGTAGAAGCGCAGCTCGGACACGCTCTCGCGGATGTCGTCGAGCGCACGGTGGGTGCCCACCTTGTACGGCCGGCCGTTGGTGAGCCCGGGGTACCACCGGCGCACGAGTTCCTTGACGCTGCTCACGTCGATGCTGCGGTAGTGCAGCCAGTTCTCGATGTCGGGCAGATACGCATCCAGGAACCGCCGGTCCATGCCGATCGAGTTGCCGCACAGCGGCACCTTGCGCGCCTCGGGCACGTACTGCTTGATGAACTCGAGGGTCTGGGCGCCGGCGTCGGCGAGGGAGACGGTGCTCGTGCGGATGGCGTCGAGCAGGCCGCTCTTGGTGTGCATCTCGACGACGATCGGCTCCATGAGGGCCAGGGCTTCCTCGGGCTGGTGGATCACCAGGTCGGGTCCTTCGGCCACCACGTTGAGCTCGTCGTCGGTGACGAGCGTGGCGATCTCGACGATGACGTGTTTCGACGGCTCGAGGCCCGTCATCTCCAGATCCATCCACACCAGCACGAACGGCAAGACTACGGCACGATGAGCACCTCCCACACGCAGGCAGAATCCGCAGCACCCGTCCCCGTCAAGCTGGCTGCGACGGTGATGCTCGTCAGGGACCGTGCCGCCGCCGGCACCGGCCCCGACGGCGTCGAGGTGTTCATGCTTCGCCGCACGCTCAACGCGGCGTTCGGCAGTGGCATGTACGTGTTCCCCGGCGGCAAGGTGGAGACCCACGACGGCGAGGATCTCGAGCGGGCGCACCGCCTCGCGGCCATCCGCGAGTGCTTCGAGGAGGCCGGGGTGCTGCTCGCCCACGACCCCGACGGTGCGACCGTCACCGATGGCCATCCGGCCCTCGACGCCCGCCACGGCGTGCACGACGGCACCGTCGACCTGCTCGAACTGTGCGCCGAGCACTCCTTGGTGCCCGCGATCGAGCAGCTCGCGTGGGTCGCGCACTGGATCACGCCGAAGGGCGAGGGTGCCCGCCGGTTCGACACCCGCTTCTACCTGGCCCCCGCGCCGACCGGCCAGCACTCGGTGCACGACGACAACGAGACCATCGCCAGCATGTGGGTGGCGCCGCGCGAGGCGCTCGACCGGGCCGCGGCGGGCGAACTGACGATGATGCCCCCGACGGTGGCGAACCTGCAGTTCCTCGCCGGCTTCGGAACGGTGGCCGACGCGTTGGCGACGGCCAAGGAGCTGCCCCCGCCGCCGTGCATCCTGCCGAAGATCGTCTTCGTCGACGGCAAGGTCGCCGGGATCAAGCTGCCCGGCGAACCCGGCTACGACGAGATCGAGGACTGACCGGCCCGACTCAGCCCGACTCAGGCCGTGGCGGCTGCGTCCTTCGCGGCGTCCTTCGCATCGAGCGCGGCGTTCACCAGGCCGATCAACCGCGCCGAGCATCCCGCCATGTTCGTCGGCGGGGCGACCTCGTCGATGATCCGACGGGCGATCGCACGGAACGTGTCGGCGGCGGCCCCGGTGCCGTCGAGCGCGACCGGTGTCCCTGCGTCGCCGCCGGCGGCCACGGACGGTTCGAGCGGCACCTTGCCGAGCAGCGGCACACCGATCTCGTCGGCGAGCGACTGACCGCCACCCTCACCGAACAGGGCGTACGTCTCGCCGTGGTCGCACGTGAAGGCGCTCATGTTCTCGATCACGCCACAGACGCGGAGGAAGCTGCGCCGGGCCATGTCGGCGGCGCGGGCAGCGACCTTCTGCGCCGCGAGCGCCGGCGTGGTGACGATGAGGAGGTCGGTGCGCGGCAGCATGCGGGCCAGGCCCATCTGGACGTCGCCGGTGCCGGGGGGCATGTCGATGAACAGGTAGTCGAGCTCACCCCAGTGCACGTCGCGGAGGAACTGCTCGACCGCCTTGGTCAGCATGAGGCCGCGCCACATGAGCGCCGTGTCCTCGCCCACCATGAACCCGGTGCTGACCACCTTGAGGGTGCCGCGTCCGACCGAGATCTCGTTGGGGAAGATCTTGGGCTTGTCGCTGCCCTCGACGGCGCGGGCCTCGAGGCGGTCGTCGATGCCGAGCAGGCGCGGCACCGAGAAGCCCCAGATGTCGGCGTCGAGGACGCCGACGGTGAAGCCCTGGGCCGCGATCGCTGCGGCGAGGTTCACCGTGACCGAGCTCTTGCCGACGCCACCCTTGCCGCTCGCGATGGCCAACACCCGTGCCGTGATGGGGATCTCGGTGTCGGGGGCGTTCTCGCGGGCGTTCCAGCGGGCCTTCAGCATCACCTCGCTGCGCTCCTCGCTGGTCATCTCACCCCAGTCGATGCGCACGCTCGTGGCCCCTGGATGGACAGCCACGCGGCTCTCGACGTCCTTCTTGATCTGGGCACGCAGCGGGCAGCCGCCGATGGTGAGCTTGACGCCCACGGTGACGGCGCCGTCGGCGGCCACCGCCACGCCCGGCACCATGCCGAGCGACACGATGTCGGCGCCGAGCTCGGGATCGATGACCGAACGGAGGAGGTCGAGGACCTGGGCCTCCGTGGGCACCTCCGGTGCCGACGGCTGCCTGCCGGCGAGGGGTGAGGTGGGGTCCACGGAATGATTCTACGGGGGGCTGGGGTTACACTTCCCGTCCGTACCACTGGTTCAGCCCACGCCCCGATATCCGTCAGAGGAGAACCCCACCGTGATCACCCTCACCGACACCGCCGCTTCCAAGGTCAAGGAGCTCCTCGAGGCCGAGGGCGCCACCGATCTGGCGCTTCGCGTCGCGGTCCGCCCCGGCGGCTGCAGCGGGTTCTCGTACGAGATGTTCTTCGACGGCGATTTCGCCGCCGACGACGAGAAGGCCCTGTTCGGCCCGGCCGAGGCGAAGGTGGCCGTGGTCGTCGACCAGGCCTCCAAGCAGCTCCTCGAGGGCGCGACGCTCGACTACAAGGACGGCCTCAACCAGGCCGGGTTCTCGATCACGAACCCGAACGCCACGCGCACCTGCGGGTGCGGCTCCAGCTTCAGCTGAGCCCCGTCTCCTCGATCTCCGGACCGGCCCGGTCCGTCGCTGCGGCGACGGCCGGGCCGTTCGCGTTTTCAGGGTCGCGTTTTCAGGGTCGCGTTTTCAGGGTCGCGTTTTCAGGGTCGCGTTTTCAGGGT
>JBILUM010000251.1:0-4906 GCA_044370995.1 Ilumatobacteraceae bacterium
GAAGCCGTCTGCCTCGATGCTGCCGCGGAACGCCTCCTCGAACGCGAGGCACAGCTCGCGCGCGAGCGCCTCATCGGCGAGATCGACGCCGTCGGGCACCTTGACACCGACGTCGTGCAGGTACACGTGGGCGCCCTCGTCGAGGTGGAACGCGAACGCACGCTCGTCCTGGGCGCGCATCCCGAGGTGGTCGAGCAGCGGCAAGAGGTCGGCGAGCGGGATCGGCGCCCCGTTGCGGTACACGCGGAACCGCCACTCGTCGGGCGCGGTGTCGACGAACTTCATCACCGCGGTCGTCACGTCGCGGCCCGAGTCGGCGAGCATGGCGATGCGCGGCAGGTCGAGCGCGGCGGTCGCCGGCCAGTTGAGCTCGTCGTAGCCGGCGGGCAGCACAGGAGCGAGCCGGTCGAGCAGCCCGGCGCCGGCGCCCTGCAGGTCGAGCTCGCGGCGTGTGGCGGCGAGCCAGTCGTCGGCGGCCTGACCGACCGCGGTGGTGAGCGCCATGTCGTGGTACCTCTCTCCGGACGCTGCGACGCCGTTGTCGCACGTCAGGCGCCACCAGTGTGGCACCTTCGCCCGCCTGCGACCGTCCGGTGAGCTGTACAGCTGTCCGGTCCGCTGCCCCAGGAGCTCGGTGGCGGCACCGCGCGTGACCAACGCCCCGGGAAGCCCTCCCGCCCGGATGGGTAACGTGGCGACCGTGAGTCGCCACACCATCGCCCGTCGCGGCGAAGCACACCCCGGCCACCGTGGAGTTGCCGGTGGTCTGGCTCGCGCCGGCGTGTTCGGCATGAGCGACGGGCTCACCAGCAACGTGCTGCTGGTGATCGGTTTCGCCGGCAGCGGTGTCGACGCGCCGGTGGTCCGTCTCGCGGGCATCGCAGGAGCCGTCGCCGGTGCGGTGAGCATGGCGGCGGGCGAGTGGATCAGCATCTCCGCGCAGAACGAGCTGATCACCCGCGAGCTCGAGGTCGAGCGCCGCGAGCTCGGCGTGAACGCCGCGGCCGAACAGCGCGAGCTCGGCGAGATGTACGAGAGCCACGGGATGGAGCCGGAGACGGCCCGCCGAGCTGCGGCCGACGTGATGCGCGACCCCGAGCGGGCCCTGCTCGTGCACGCGCGCGAGGAGTTCGGCATCGATCCCGACGAGCTGCCGTCGGCGTGGCTCGCCGCTGGGCTGTCGTTCCTGTGCTTCGTGCTGGGCGCGATCCTGCCGGTCATCCCGTGGTTCACCGGCTCGGGCAACGGCGCCACCATCGCCTCGATCGTGATCGGCGTGTTCGCCGCCGCGGCCCTCGGCTGGGCGATCGGGCAGTTCGCCGAGCGCAACCGTGCGAAGGCGGCCGCCCGCCAGGTGCTGATCATGCTGGCGGCGTGCGTCGTCACGTACAGCATCGGCAAGGCACTCAACGTCAGCGTGGCCTAGGTTCTCCCTCGTGAACCAGTTGAACGTCCTCGGTGAGGAACTCCAGCCCTGTTCGTTCGACCCGATGACCGGCTACTACCGCACGGGCTGTTGCGAGAACCACGGCGACGACCCCGGCGTGCACGTGGTGTGCGCGGTGATGACCGATGAGTTCCTCGCCTTCAGCAAGGGGGCCGGCAACGACCTGAGCACGCCGATGCCCCAGTACGGCTTCGCCGGCCTGAAGGGTGGCGACCAGTGGTGCCTCTGTGCGTCCCGGTGGCAGGAAGCGTTCGAGGCCGGCGCGGCGCCGAAGGTGCGCCTCGCGTCGACCCACCTGTCGGCGCTCGAGTACAGCTCGCTGGCCGACCTGCGCGCTCACGCCGTCGACGCCTGACCCGGTCCCGTCCAGGGCATGCTCCGGGTGTGCCGGAAACCCGGCCGGGCGACGGGCGCGATCACCCGGTCGGGGGTACGGTCGATCTCGTGCAGGTGAACCCGTGCAAGTGATCGACGCTCCCCCGACCGACGCGACCACCCCGGCGCCCCACAAGCCGATGCTGCGCGGCTGGTCGCACGTCGTGGCCTTCGCGGCCGTCGCCGTGCTGAGTGTGATCATGGTGGCCCTGGCCAACGCCTCGGCGGGCGAGCGCTGGATCCTGCTCGTCTACGTGGCGGGCACGCTCTCGATGTTCGGCGTGTCCGCGCTCTACCACCGTGTGCGCTGGCAACCCCGTGCCCACTCGGTGATGAAGCGCCTCGACCATTCGATGATCTTCCTCGCCATCGCAGGCGCCTACACGCCGGTCGCCGCCTTCGGCCTCGAGGGCTGGCAGCGGCCGGCGGTGTTGATCACCGTCTGGGTCGGTGCCGCAGTCGGGGTGACGCTCGAGTGGCTGCCCTACCAGGTGCCCCGTCCGCTGTTCACCGCCGTGTACGTGATCGTCGGCTGGTCGGCGGCGATGGCGCTCCCCCAGCTGTACTCGGGCCTCGGCGCGGTCGGGTTCGGTCTGGTCCTCGGCGGCGGTGTCGCCTACACCGTCGGTGCCGTCGTCTACGCCCTGAAGCGCCCCGATCCGTGGCCGCGGGTGTTCGGGTTCCACGAGGTGTTCCACCTGTTCACCATCGTCGGTGCCGGATGTCACCTGGCCGCGATGGCCTTCGTCGTCGTACCGGCACTGTGACCTCACCAGCGTCCTCCCGGCCGTCGGCACCCACGCTGTCGAAGTCGACGGTGGCCGGCGCGCTCGATCCCGCCCGCCACTGGCTCGCCGGTCAGATCCGCGCCCGCGTGATCGGCGACCGGCCCGACGACAAGGCGGCGGCCATCATGTCGGCCCCCGGTCCCCGCTGGTTCGACGACGACAGCGTGATCCGACGCGTCCACGTCGACGCCTCGATGTTCGTGGGCGGGCTCCGCGCCCTGCTGCTGCAATCGCTGCACCCGCTCGCGATGGCCGGCGTCGCCCAGCACTCCGACTACCGGACCGACCCGTGGGGCCGGCTGCAGCGCACCGCCGACTTCCTGGCCGCCACGACGTTCGGGCCGATCCCGGTCGCCGAACGATCGATCGCCGTGGTGCGCAAGGTGCACGAGCGGGTGGTCGGTACCGCCGCCGACGGCCGACCGTACTCGGCCAACGATCCGCATCTGCTGCGATGGGTGCACGTGTGCGAGGTCGACAGCTTCCTCACCGCCTACCGCCGCTACGGCAGCGCACCGCTCACCGACGACGACGCCGATGCCTACGTGAAGGACGCGTCGCTCGTCGCCCGCAAGCTCGGCGTGAACGAGCCCCCGCGGAGCGTCCGCGAGTTGAAGGCGGAGCTGCGCGAGTACCGCTCCGAGCTGGGCAGCACCAAGGAGGCCCGCGACGCCGCTCGCTTCCTGCTGCTCGAACCGCCGCTGCCGATCGCTGCCCGCGCACCGTACGCAGTGCTGGGTGCAGCTGCCGTGTCGCTGCTGCCCGCGTGGACGAGATGGCCGCTTCGGCTGCCGTACCTGCCCGTGAGCGAGACGATGCTCGTGCGCCCCGCCGGTGCGGCGATCACCCAGCTCATCCGCTGGTCGCTCACCCCGGCCGCCTGAGCCCCGGATCGCGCTCGATCGCGCTCGGTCCCGCGGCGCCGACCTCACCTCGGTACAGTCCGCCTCACAGGATCCGACGACGAGGGGGGCCATGTCGCAGGTCGAGGGAACGCAGCCGTCCGATGCCGACGGAGGAGACCGGGCACCCGGTCTCGACGAGCCGATGCCGCTCGAAGGAGTGAACTTCTTCGACCCGGCGATCAACGACTGCCCGTACCACGCGTACCGCACGCTGCGCGACGACGCGCCCGTGTGGTTCGACCCGCGTCTGCGGGGCTACGTGGTCACCCGCTACGAGGACGTCCGCGCGGTGCTCGTCGACACCGAGCGCTTCGTCAACGGCAGCCGGCGCAGCATGCGCCCGGAGATCACGTCCCTGTACGAGCAGAAGGGCTGGGTGCCCGGCCGCACGCTCGCCGGTCGTGACGATCCCGAACACCGTCAGATGCGCGCCCTGTTCGATCACGCGTTCCGACCCAAGAAGATCGCCGAACTCGAGCCCGCCATCCAGCACCTGGCCCACGAGTTGATCGACGACTTCCTCGCCGACGGCACGTGCGACATCGTCCGCCAGTTCGCAGTCCCCCTGCCGCTCGTGGTGATCGGCGTGCAGATGGGCGCGAACCCCGACGACATCTGGCGCATCAAGGCATGGACCGACGCATGGGTGCAGCGGCTCGGTCTGATGCAGACGCCCGATCAGGTGATCTGGTCGACCGAGATGGAGATCGAGGCGCAGCACTACTTCCAGCCGATCTTCGAGCGGTTGCGCCGCGAGCCCGACGACAGCCTGCTCTCCGACCTCGTGAACACGCCGATCCCCGAGTGGGGGCGGTGCCTCACCGACGAGGAACTCCACGCCGAGATGATGGCCGACACCTTCGTCGGCGGTTCGGAGACCACCACCAACGCCATCTCGGGTGGCGTGCGGTTGCTGATCGAGCACCCCGAGCAGTGGGCGCGTCTGAAGCGCGACCCCGAGCACTACCTGCCGATCCTCGTCGAGGAGGTGTTGCGGCTCGAGTCGCCCGTGCAGCGGCTGATGCGCACCACTGCGGTCGACGTCGAGATGCACGGCGTCACCATCCCGGCCGGATCGCTCGTGCTCGTCGGCTACTCGGCTGCCAACCGCGACGACCGCCAGTTCGAAGCACCGGCCGCCTTCGATCTCGATCGCACCGACGGCCGCAAGCACATCACGTTCGGGTTCGGCACCCACCACTGCCTCGGCGCGCCGCTGGCACGACGCGAGCTCCACGCCGCGTTCCGCGCGATCGTCGATCGGATCGACGAGATGTGGTTCCTCGACGACACCGACCTGACGATCGCACCGAACTACTACCTTCGTGCCCTGAAGGAACTGCGCATCGGCTTCCGCGCCGCCGGCTGAGGCGGCCCTCCACGGCCGGCTG
>JBILUM010000252.1:0-4894 GCA_044370995.1 Ilumatobacteraceae bacterium
CTCCGGCGTCGAGCCCGAGCTCGCGTTCGGTGAGCCGCCAGAGCACGTGGTTCATCTCGCCCGGGTCGAGCCCCGATCCGATCTGGGTCTGGAGCGCGTACGCGTCGCTCAGTGCGACGACCATCCACGCGGTCTCGTGCGGGTGCTCGCAGCGGAACACCCCGGCGTCGATACCGCGCTCGATCACGCCCACGACCAGTTCGTGCCAGGCGACCGACAGCCGTCGCGAGGTCTCCTGCAGCTTGGGCGAGTGGAACGCCTCGGCCCACGCCTCGAGCCAGAAGCGGTACGCCTCCTCGCCACCGCCGGGACCGTACGGCTCGGTGATCTCGCGGAGCTGGGCGAGCGGGTCGCGGTCGGAGGCCAAGGCCTCGTTGGCCTCGTCGATCTCCTCGAGCGCCATCTTCTCGAAGGCCGCCGCCAGCAGGGAGTCGTGGTCGGGGAAGTAGTGGTGCAGCAGGCCGTGGGTGACGCCGGCACGAGCGGCGACATGACGCGACGTGGTGCGCGCGAACCCTCGCTCGGAGATCTCGGCGACGGCGGCTTCGAGGATCGCGGCTCGACGTCGTTCAGGCTGCATGCGTGCCACTGGTTGCAGCCTACGTTCAACCCGGGCGGCCGCCCAGGTGGTGACGTCCGTCGCAGACCCTTGCTTATTGGCCGACCGGCCAATACATTGTTGGCCATGTGGTCAACACAGGGCACTCCCGCCGACCGACGAACCGACCGCCCGACCGACTCCGCCGCGACCCCGACACCGCGGGACGCGCAACGTCAGGCGACCCGACAGATGCGTTCGCTCCAAGCGGGCGCGCTCGCCATCTCGGCATCGTTCATGGTGGTGTTCCCCCTGCTCCCTGCCCTGCAGGAGCGTGCCCAGATCAGCACGGCGCAACTCGGATGGATCGCGACGGCCGGCTTCATCGCCGCGCTCGTCGCCCAGACCCTCGTCGCCCCGCACGCCGACCGCGGCCGCGAACGGCTCGTGATCAACGGAGCGATCGTGATGATGGCCGTGTCGACGGTGATGTATGCCGTCGGCGATTCGATCCACTGGTTCATCGCCGGCCGCATCGGCGCCGGTCTCGCCTACGGCGCGTTCACCCCAGCGGCCATCGGCCTGATCGTTCGTCGCTTCCCCGACGGTCCCGGCCGCCAGATCGGTCGTCTCCAGTCGATCGAGCTCGGTGGCATGGCCATCGGCCCCGTGCTCGCCGTCGCCGGCAAGGTCACCGTCGGCGTGGTCCCCACGCTCGTCATCGCCAGCGTGCTCACCCTCGTGGTCGGTCTCCCGGCTCTGCTCGCGAAGCCGGCGGCGATCACCTCGCTGCCTGCCGGCGCCGCGGCGGTCGAGCACGGCTCGCTCACCGACGGCGTGCGCCTGCTCCGCCACCGGTCGGTCATCGCCGCTGCGCTCGTGATGACCGCCTTCTTCATCCCGATCGGCGCGTACGACGCGCTGTTCCCCCGGTTCCTCGCCGACATCGGATCGAACGACTGGCTCATCGGCGCCGCGCTGATGGCGTTCGCCGTGCCGAGCATGTTCCTCGCCTCGTGGGCGGGCCGCCTGGTCGACCGACTCGGCCCGTTCCGTGCGGCCGCCCGCGGCGGCGCCGCCAACATCGCCGTCATCCTCAGCTACGGCGTGGTGCGCGTGCCGATGGTGATCGTGGTCATCGGGCTGTTCGAGTCCGGCGGCCAGACGATCGTCGGCGCCGCGGGTGCTGCAGCGATGGGTTGGGCCGTGCCCGGCCGTCGGGCCGCGACCGCGCAGGGCATCGGCGAGGCCCTCGCCACCGTCGCCGCCGCCGTCGTGGCCGCGATGGCCGCACCGCTGTACGCGGCCGGTGGGGCAGCTGCCCTGTTCGTCACCACGGCGGTGCTCACCGCGGCAGCGCTCGCCGGTGGCGTGCGGCTCAGCCGCAGCGCAGCGCCCGTCGAGGACCGGCTCCCCGAGTCGACCCCGAGCGGCTCGACCGTCGGTTCACGTGCAGACGTGCCGGCGATGGCCTGACACCCGGCGCGCCTCGAGCGACCTCTCGGCCGCGTCACCCGTACCCTGAGGCACATGCAGCTGCACGACCTCCGGATCTTCACAGAGCCCCAGCAGGGCGCCTCGTACGACACCCTCCTCGCCGTCGCCCGCCGGGCCGAGTCGCTCGGGTTCGGCGCGTTCTTCCGCAGCGACCACTACCTGAAGATGAGCGACGTGTCCGGCCTGCCCGGCCCCACCGATGCGTGGATCACCCTCGCCGGCCTGGCCCGCGACACGAGCACCATCCGCCTCGGCACGCTCGTGTCGCCGGTGACGTTCCGGGCGCCGGGCCTGCTCGCGATCAGCGTCGCCCAGGTCGACCACATGAGCGGCGGTCGAGTCGAGCTCGGACTCGGCGCCGGGTGGTTCGAGCAGGAACACACCGCCTACGGCTTCGACTTCCCATCGCTCGGTCGGCGCTTCGACATGCTCACCGACCAGCTCGCGATCGTCGACGGGCTCTGGACGACGCCGGTCGGCGAGACGTTCAGCTACTCGGGAACCGCCCATTCGGTCGTCGATTCACCGGGCCTGCCCAAACCGCTCCAGCAGCCGGTGCCGATCGTGATCGGTGGCGGTGGCACGATCCGCACCCCGGCCCTCGCCGCTCGCTACGCCACCGAGTTCAACACCCCGTTCGTGCCGCTGCCGTTCTTCACCGCACAGCGCGAGCGCGTGCAGGCCGCGTGCGACGCGATCGGACGCACCCGCCCGATGGTGTGGTCCGCAGCGCTCGTCGTGTGCGCCGGTGCCGACGAGGCCGAGGTCATCCGACGGGCGGCGGCGATCGGTCGCGAGCCGGCGGAGCTGCGCGAGAACGGTGCCGCCGGCACGCCCGACGAGGTCGCCGCGACGATCCGCCGCTGGCACGAGGCCGGCGCCGAGCGCATCTACCTCCAGGTGCTCGACCTCGACGATCTCGACCACCTCGACCTCATCGCCGAACAGGTCGCCCCGCTGCTGGCCTGATCGCGGTGACGGCCGGGGGCGCCCTGGGTGACATCGCCGGGCCCCGGTTGCTGCACAATGGGGCGATGAGCGCTCACGAGCTGGTCATCCGCAACGCAACCGTGGTCGACGGCACGGGTGCCGCACCCCGCCTCGCCGACGTCGCGATCGACGGCGAACGCATCACCGCCGTCGGTGACGTCGACGGTCGCGGCCACCGCGAGATCGACGCCGACGGGCTCACGGTCACGCCCGGCTTCGTCGACCTGCACACCCACTACGACGGCCAGGCCACGTGGGACCCGCTCCTCGCGCCCAGCAGCATCCACGGCGTCACCTCGATCGTGATGGGCAACTGCGGTGTCGGCTTCGCGCCGGCCCGGCCCACGCCCGAACAGCACGACTGGCTGATCGGCATGCTCGAAGGGGTGGAGGACATCCCCGGCACGGCGCTCGCCGAGGGCCTCGCCTGGGACTGGGAGACCTTCACCGACTACCTCGACGCGCTCGGCCGCCGCAGCTATGCGCTCGACGTCGCGACCCAGGTCGCGCACGCGCCGCTGCGCGCGTACGTGATGGGCGAGCGCGGCGCCGACCCGCTCGAGCTGCCGACGGCCGACGAACTCGCCGAGATGGCCGCCCAGGTGAAGGCCGGCATGCTCGCCGGCGCGCTCGGCTTCACCACCAGCCGCACCTACATCCACCGCACCCGCGACGGTGCGCCGCTCGGTACCCGGTACAGCTCGATCGACGAGCTGACCGCGCTCGCCGGCGCGATGGCCGAGACCGGCCGCGGCGTCATCCAGCTCATCAGCGACGCCTACCAGTCGCCCGACGTCGACTTCACCCGCGACGAGATGGCCGTGATGCGCGCCCTCGTCGAGGCCACGGGCCGACCGCTGAGCATGACCGTGCAGCAGCCCGAGCCCCTGCCCGACCGTTGGCGCGAGATGGCCGCCTGGGTCGACGAGTGCGTCGCCGCCGGCCTGCCGCTGAAGACCCAGGTGTCGGCCCGCCCGATCGGCATCCTGCAGGGCCTCACCGCGACGCTCAACCCGCTGGTGCTGTGCCCGAGCTACCAGGAGGTCGCCAAGCTGCCGCTGCCCGAGCTGGTGCACGCGTTGCGCGACACCGACCGTCGGGCCCGCATCGTGGCCGAGCACGCCGCCCGCAAGATCGACGGCATGTTGTACGAGATCACCAACGGCTTCCACAAGCTGTTCCCGATGGGCGACCCGGTCGACTACGAGCCCGAGGCGTCGTCGTCGATCGCCGGCATCGCCGCGGCCACGGGCCGCAACCCGGTGGAGGTGGTGCTCGACCTGCTGGTGGAGCGCGACGGCAACCAGCTGCTGTACATGCCGTTGTTCAACTTCGCGAAGGGCAACCTCGACGACGTGCGCGAGATGCTGCTCGCCCCCAACTCGCTCATCGGCCTCAGCGACGCGGGCGCTCATTGCGGCGCGATCAGCGACGGCAGCATGACCACGACGGCACTCGCCCTGTGGTCGCGCGATCGCCGCGGCGACACGTTGCCGCTCGAGCTGATGGTGCACCACATCACCCAGCGCACTGCGCAGCACGTCGGGTGGCACGACCGTGGCGTGGTGGCCGCCGGCTACCTGGCCGACCTGAACGTGATCGACATGCGCACGCTCGCCACGCACCCCCCGCACATCGTGCGCGACCTGCCGGCGGGCGGGCGTCGGCTCATGCAGACGGCCACCGGTTATCGGCACACGTTCAAGCGTGGCGTGGAGACCTTCGCCGACGGCGAGCACACCGGCCAGCTGCCGGGCATGCTCGTGCGTGGCGCACAGCCCGCACCCGCCTGATCGAACGGGCCTCGCTCCATCCGCGACCGCGACCCCTGTCGCGGTCGACCACCCGTTGTTGTGGATCTCCTGGTGA
>JBILUM010000253.1:0-4885 GCA_044370995.1 Ilumatobacteraceae bacterium
CGCACGGCAACCTGCACCGGTCGCATCGATCCCCCTCCATGTTCTTCACAGGTGTCGTTCGCGGGCGTCGGCCGCCGCTGCGCCGGCGTGGTCGACCACGCCGGCCACCCCGTCGCACCGAGCTGCGCTGCGCTCGTCGCAGTCCCCCCGACCGCTCCCGACCCCCGGCCGGATGCGGTCACCGTATCGGGTGGGCACCGCCGTTGGCGACGGCATGGCGACGGGCATGGCGACGGCATGAGGACGGGTGAGGTCACGCCCCGACCGGCGGGTCGAGGCGTAACGTGACGCACCATGGGCAACCCCTGGCCGCCGCCATCGGCCGACGACGAGCGCTACGGCAGCGGGCGCGAACGGCCGAACTACGCCCTGCGCCGCGCCATCGTGGCCGTCGCGGTGCTGGCCCTCGTGGGCGGCGGGCTGTGGTTCGCGTTCGGCAGCGACGACGGGGGCGGCGACGGGTCGACCGGCAGTGTCCAGGGCTGGGACGCCGTGGTCGTGCAGCGCGCCGACGGCACCGTGTCGGTGCTCGACCGCGACGGCGACGAGGTCGCGGCGGCGACCACCGATCTGCTCGGTGTCACCGACATCGGGCTCGCCGGCAAGGTGCTGCTCGGCATCGACGGCGACCCAGCAGCCGACGGCCTCGGCGTGCTGTCGTTGGAGGACGGCTCGGTCGACGAGATCGACGTCGCGTTCGACCAGGTGCGACGGCTGGGCCGGTCGTCGCTGCTCGCCGTGTCCGATGCATCGGGCACCGGCCTCGAGCTCGTCGACGCCGGTGACGGGTCGACCACGGACCTGCTCGCCCTCGCCGACGGCGACGACCCGCTGGCCGATCCGGGTTCGGTGCGGGTGGACGATGCGGCGACGCACGTCGCCTACACCGACCTGCGCAGCTCCGAGACCGTGGTGGTCGACGTGGCTGCCGGCACCGGCGCGTCGCTGCCGGGCGCGCTCGTCGATCTGTCCGACGACGGGGTGCTCACGGTGACGAACCGTGGCGACACGGTGTTGCTCGACCTGTCTCAGGTGACAGGCGAGCGGGTGGGCACGGTCGAGACGGCGCCGATCCTCGCCGGCATGCTCGTGGGCGACGCGACGGCGGTCGTCGTGACGCCGGAGGGCGTCGTGTCGGTCGTCGACTTCGGCGACGAGTCGGTCGACGAGGTCACCCGACTCGCGACGGTGCTGCCGCTGCCGCCGGGCACCGACGTCACCACCGATCCCGAGATCGCCGATGGTGCCGTCGTGCTGGGCGACCGCACGCGGCTCGCGCTGTTCGGCGAGCGGTTCGTCGCCTTCGTCGACGCAGCGGGTGCGCTGGTCCGATCGGTCGACGTGCCCGACCGGGTCGAGGTGTTCCTCGACCCGGTGACCGCCGACCAGTGTCTGTCGGTCGGCGAGGAGGGCGGGCCGTACACGTTGCTCGACGCGCGCACCGGGGTGATCATCACCTCCTTCGACGACGGCACGCTCGTCGGTGAGGGCGCGGACGGCTGTGTGGTCGGCTTCGCGGCCGGCGAGGCATCGGGCGACGACGTCGCCGCCGGCCTGATCAGCAACGAGGACACCGACCGGGTGGACCGGCGGTTCGCCGACCGGGTGCTCGCGATCGCCGCCGACGGCACCGCGGCGATCGACAGCGACGGCAGGACCGTGTCGTGGGTCGATCTCGTCGGCGGCGAGGTGACCGAGCTCGTGAGTCCGGTCGACACCGGCGACACGACCGGCGACACGACCACCACGACGCGGCGCACCACGACCACGACCACGACGTCGACCGGTTCGCCGATCGTGACAGCCGACCGGGACACGATCGTGGCCGCCGCCTTCGCCACGCGCTGACCCGCTGACGCGAGCCGCCCGAAACTCGGGCGACCTCGACCACCCGAGCGGACGAGACTGCCGAGCGTGACCGCTCCCGGCACCGCTCGTTGGCGCGCACTGCTCGCCCTGCTCCGACCCGACGCCCGTCGGTGGGTCGGCCTCGGCGTGCTCATCGCCGTGAGCTCGACGCTCGCCCTGAGCGGACCGCTGGTCGTGCGCCGCATCGTCGACCGGGCCGCCGACGGGGCGACGACCGCGCAACTGGTGCGCCTCGCGACCGTGTTCCTGGTGATCGCCCTCGCCGCGCAGGTGATCAACGTCGCCGTCACATGGTTCGCCACCGTCACCGCCTGGCACACCACCAACCAGATCCGCATCGACCTCACCCGACACGTGCTCGGCCTCGACCACGAGTTCCACCGCACGCACACCCCCGGCGAGCTGATCCAGCGGGTGGACGGCGACGTCACGTCCGTGAGCGACTTCCTCGGTCGCGTCGTGCCCCGGTTCGTCGGCGCCGCCTTCGTCGTCATCGGGATGATCGTGGTGCTCGCGGTCGTCGACTGGCGGCTGGCCCTCGGTGCGCTCGCCTACGTGGTGCTCGCGATGTGGGCCGTGGTGCAGAGCCGCCATCGGGCCGTCGGGGAGTCGTCGGACGAGATGGGGTCGTACGCCCGTCTGTACGGCGGCATCGAGGAACGGCTCACCGCTGCCGAGGACCTGCGCTCGAACGGCGCGGCGACGCACGCGATGTGGCGCTTCGTCGAGGAGAGCACCGACGCCATGGCGAGTTCGGTCCGGCGCGAGCGGGCGTTCCTGCGGATGTGGTGGATGGTGCAGGCGTCGGTGGCCGGCGGGTCGGTGATCTCCCTCGTCGCCGGCACGCTGCTGGTGGCGGGCGACGTGATCACCGTCGGGACTGCGTTCTTGCTGTTCCAGTACGTGCTCCTGCTCTCGCGACCGTTGGAGGACGTCGTCGACCAACTCGAGACGGTGCAGAAGGCGAACGGGGCCATGGTGCGGGTCATCGACCTGCTCGCCGTGCGGCCCGGCATCGACGACGGTGGCACCACCTCGCCGTCCTCGGGCCCGCTCTCGCTCACCTTGCGGGAGGTGTCGTTCGAGTATCGCCAGGCGCCCGAGGCCAATCAGGCGTACGCCGACCTCGTCACCGAGGAGGCGTCGCGGCGCGTGGCCGACGGCGGCGAACCGGTGCTCGACCGCATCGACCTGCACATCGCCGCCGGACGATCGGTCGGCGTCGTCGGGCGCACCGGCAGCGGCAAGACCACGCTGTCACGGCTGGTGCTCCGCCTGGTCGACGCGAGCGATGGTGAGGTGCTCCTCGGCGACGTCCCGATCCGGGACATCCCGAAGCGGGAGCTGCGCCGCCGCGTCGCGCTCATCCCGCAGGAGGTCGAGCTGTTCACCGGGTCGGTGCGCGACAACGTCACCCTGTTCGACACCGAGCCCACCGACGAGGCGGTCATGAGCGCGCTCCGTTCAGCCGGCCTCGACTCCCTCGCCGACGGCGACATCCACCGCGCGCTCGGCGCAGGCGGAGCGGGACTGTCGGCCGGCGAGGCACAGCTGCTCGCGCTCGCCCGCGTGTGGTTGCGCGACCCGGACCTGCTCGTGCTCGACGAAGCGACCGCCCGTGTCGACCCGGCCACCGAAGCAGCGCTGGAGGCAGCCGTGGCGAACCTCGTCCGCGGTCGCACGACCCTCGTGATCGCGCACCGCCTGTCGACCCTGCGCCACGTCGACGAGATCGTGGTGCTCGATCACGGCCGGGTCGTCGAACACGGTGAGCGGGCGGCGCTCGCCGCCGACCCGACGAGCCGGTTCCATCGCCTGCTCACCCTCGCGCTCGACGTCGACGCCCAGGCGCTCGACGATCTGCCCGACCTGGATCTGCCCGACCTGGATCTGCCCGACCTGGATCTGCC
This sequence comes from Ilumatobacteraceae bacterium, assembly GCA_044370995.1. GTDB lineage: Bacteria > Actinomycetota > Acidimicrobiia > Acidimicrobiales > Ilumatobacteraceae > VFMC01. Next base: position 3,780 of record JBILUM010000253.1, read on the forward strand.
CGACCTGGATCTGCCCGACCTGGATCTGCCCGATTGCGGGGTGACGGCGTGAACGTCTGGCATCTCGCCTGGCGGGCGTCGCAGCACCGGCCGCGCACGTTCTGGCTCGGATGGACCCTGTTCGTGATGTTCTTCACCTTCCCGGTCGCGATCGGGTGGCTGCTCGGCACCGGGTTCGACGCTGTGTCAGACGGTCGCAGCTCGCGCGTGTACGTGATCGCGGCGTGCATCGCGGTGCTCGAGGTGGCGCGCATGGCCACCATCCACGCCGGCGCGCTCGTGTGGACCCAGGCGTGGGTGCACATCCAGACGCTGCTGCGCGCCAACATGCTCGCCGCCCAGATGGCGAGCGGTGGGCCGGAGGCCGGGCAACCGGTCGGCTCGGCGGGCGAGGCGATCACCCACTTCCGCGACGACGCGGAGGACGTCGCGATGCTCGTCGACGGCATCCTCGACGTGAGCGCCGGTGTGGTCTTCACCGTCGGCGCCTCGTTCGTGCTCGGCAGCATCGACGCCCGGGCGGCCGCCGTGTTGCTGATCCCGCTGGCCGGCGTGGCCCTGGCGACGCGGGCACTCGACACCAGGATCAAGCTGTTCCGCGCCGCCGATCGTGCGGCGGCCTCGGCGGTGAGCGGCATGGTCGGCGACGTCATGGCCGCGGCGACCACGGTGAAGGTGAACGACGCGGTCGACACCACCATCGCCCGGTTGCAGCGGCTGGTGGACGCCCGGCGGCACACGGCCGTACGCGACCGGGTGCTCGACGAGAGCGTGTGGGCGTTCAGCCAGGGCGCGGCCGACGTCGGGCTCGGCCTCGTGCTGCTGGTGAGCGCCGGGGCCATGGCCTCGGGCGAGTTCGCCGTCGGCGATCTCGCCGTCTTCACGGCCTATCTGGGGTGGCTCAGCTTCCTGCCGCGGATGGTCGGCCGCATGTTGGCGCGCCGCAAGCAGGCGGCCGTCGCGTTCGGCCGGATGGGCGGGCTCGTGGCCGATGCCGATCCTCGCCACGTGGTGGACGACCGCGAGCTGCCCATCGCCCGTCGGGACGTGCGCGTGCGACCGGTGACGCTGCGGCCCGAACGCGTGCCGCTCGACGAGTTGGAGGT
>JBILUM010000254.1:0-4870 GCA_044370995.1 Ilumatobacteraceae bacterium
GGCGACGACGAAGGGTGACGACAAGGCGTCGGGGCCGGCGACGGCGATCTCACGCCATGTGAGGTGGGGACGGGCCGACGGCGACCCGGCGATCACTGCCAGCGGTGGTCCAGCACCGACGGGGGTCAGTGGTGGGAGGCGACCAGCATCGCCGCAGCGACGATCGCAGCCGTCTCCACCCGCAGGATGTTGCGGCTGAGGCCGATCTTCGGCACCGCGAAGTCGAGTTCGTCTCGATCGAGGCCACCCTCGGGGCCGATCAGGATGCCCGTCACCGCCGCGTCGATCGGGTCGCGGCCACCCGGCTCGGCGATCGCCATCCCGTTGTGCTCGATGATCCGTTCGAAGGTCGTGAACTCGATCTGCGGGAGGTTGGTGCGGCGACTCTGCATCGCCGCCTCGCGGGCGATCCGGTGGAGTCGCTCGCTCTGCTTCGACCGCCGCTCTGCGTCCCAATGCACCACGGAGCGTGAGGTCTCGAAGAAGGAAATCCGGTCGATCCCGAGCTCGGTGAGCTTCTGGACCACCAGTTCGGGCCGATCGCCCTTCGGGATCGCGCACCCGATCGTGAGGCTCGGACGCTCGGGCTCGGCGTGGATCTGGCTCGTGAGCTCCAACCCACGGCGCCGGCTCCAGGTGGCCGTGGCCCATCTCCCCTGCCCGTCGCTGACCGACACGGGGTCGGTCTCCTCGAGCCGGAGGGACCGGTCGAGATGGTGCTCGTCCTCGGATGCGAGCTGTGGCGACGACAGCGACTCGACGAAGACGTGAGCCTCGGAGTTGCGCAACAACGGGTTCATGAGAACGCTGACTTGATTCGTGAGAACAGGCCCTGCTCGGCGTGCACGTGTTCCCCGCGACCCTCCGCGAACCGACGCAGCAGATCGACCTCGGCATCGGTGAGCTTGGTGGGCACCTCCACCTTCACCCGCACCCGCAGATCGCCACGACCACGGCCCTGGAGCCGGGTGACACCGCGCCCGCGGATGACGAACTCCTTGCCGGGTTGGGTGCCCGCGGGCACCACGATCTCCTCGTCGCCGTCGAGCGTGGGCAGCAGGAACTTGGTGCCGAGCGACGCCTGCGCGATCGACACGGGGAGATCGACGAACAGGTCGTCGCCGTCGCGGACGAAGCGCTCGTGCGCCGCGACGCGGATGTGGACGTACAGGTCGCCGGCCGAGCCGCTGCGCGGGCCCACGGCGCCGCGACCGGTGAGCCGCAACGTCGACCCGGTGTCGACACCGGCAGGGATGTCGACCTGATAGGTCTTCTCGGTCACCACGCGACCGTCGCCGCCACAGGTGTGGCACGGGCTCGCGATCACCTGGCCGACACCGCCGCAACGGGGGCAGGCGGAGGTGGTGACCATCTGGCCGAGGAGGCTCTGACGGACGCGTTGCACCTGGCCACGGCCATTGCACTCGCTGCAGGTGACCGGCTTGGTGCCCTCGGCCGCTCCGCTGCCGGCGCAGTCGTCGCAGCGGACCGCGGTGCGGACGGTGACGGGCATGGTGGCGCCGAACACGGCCTGCTCGAGCGAGATGTCGGCGACGACTTCGAGATCCTGGCCGCGCGGCGGCCCGGCGGGGCCGCCACGGCCACCGAAACCGCCGCCACCCTGCTGTCCGAAGAAGGCGTCGAACAGGTCGCCGAGGCCTCCCCCGCCGAACATGTCGCCGAGGTTGGGGCCGCCGGCGGCGCCACCGACCCCGGCCTCGCCGAAGCGGTCGTAGCGGGCGCGCCCCTCGGGATCGCTCAGCGTCTCGTAGGCCTTGGCCACCTGCTTGAACTGCTCCTCGGCCGCGGCATCACCAGGATTGGCATCGGGATGCAGTTCGCGGGCGCGCTTGCGGTACGCCTTCTTGAGCTCGTCCGGGCTGGCGTTGCGCGCCACACCGAGCAGTTCGTAGTAGTCGGCCACGTTCAGCCAGCCCCTTCGCCGAGATGCTTGCCGAGTCGTTCGCTGACCACCTCGACCGTGGCCAGCGCCTGAGGGTAGTTCATGCGCGTCGGACCGAGGACTCCCACGGTGCCGACGTGCTCGCCGTCGACCACCACCGGGGCCACGACCACGGAGCACGCGGCGAGGGGTTCCACGCCGTGCTCGGTGCCGATCGCGACCGACAGTCCCCGACTCAGCACATCGCGCACGAGGGAGACCATCACGTACTGCTGTTCGAGGGTCTGCAGCACCTGGCGGACCGTGTCGACGGCATCGAACGACTGGGCCACCACCGACGTGCCGCCGACGAACACCGGCTCGCGCTGACCGGCGCCGAGCAGTGCCGACTGCGCCGCGGCACAGATCTCGTCGACCTCGGGATCGCCGCTCGACGGGATGTCGCCGTGCTCGAGCGCCCGACCGGTGAGCACCCGCTGGAGATGGCTGCTCGCAGCACCCACGCGCAGCTCGGACATGTCGTGGGCGAACTCGATGGTCTCGTTCTCGACGGTGCCGTTCGACAGCACGGCGACCACGACGGCGACCCGGGCCGAGAGCCCCACGACCTGCACCGAACGGATGACCGAGCGCTCGTGTGCCGGCCCGACCACGAGCGACGCATGGTGGGTGAGCTGGGCCAGCAGGTTGGACGTCTGGTGCAGCATCTCCTCGAGCCGGCCGTGGGTGGCGTCGAAGAACTCGCCCACACGCTGACTGGTGTTGGTGTCGAGCGGACCGGGGGTGGCGAGGGTGTCGACGAAGAGGCGGTAGCCCTTGTCGGTGGGGATGCGGCCCGCCGACGTGTGCGGCTGCACCAGGTATCCCTCCTGCTCCAGCACCGCCATCTCGTTGCGAACGGTCGCGGAGCTGACGTTCACCCCCGACGCCTTGGCGATGTGGGTGGAACCGACGGGCTGTGCCGTGGCGATGTACTCGTGCACGATCGCCCGCAGGATGGCTGTCTTGCGTTCGTCCAGCATGTCAGTACCCTCGTCAGACCTCTGAAGCTCGTGGCGTTGGGCTCGGGCGGCAGTGGCACCAGGCTAGCGAGCGGCAGCGCCCAGCGACTTGTACCTGCGGAGTGCCTCGTCACGTTCCGCGGCGTGATCGACGATCGGCGGCGGGTAGTCGGCCGGGCGCAGCAAACCGTCGGGCGCGTGCACGGCGGCGCCACGCACGTCGCGCAGCTCTGGCACCCATCGGCGCAGGTACTCGCCGTCGGGGTCGAAACGTTCCGACTGGCTCGTCGGGTTGAACACCCGGAAGTACGGGGCGGCGTCGGTACCCGTGCCGGCCGCCCACTGCCAGCCGTGGTTGTTCGACGCCAGGTCGCCGTCGACGAGGTGGCGCATGAAGTGGCGGGCGCCCCACTGCCACGGGAGGTGCAGGTCCTTCACCAGGAAGCTGGCGACGATCATCCGCACCCGGTTGTGCATCCACCCGGTGGCGAGCAGCTGGCGCATGCCGGCGTCGACGATCGGGTAGCCGGTCCGCCCCTCGGTCCAGGCGGCGAACCGCTCCCGCGCCCGGGCATCGGTGTCGACCACCATCGCGTCCATCTTGGGCTGCAGGTTCTCCCACGCGGTCTCGGGTCGACGGAACAGCACGTCGGCGTAGAAGTCGCGCCAGGCGAGCTCGCTGCGGAACACCTCGTGCGAGCGCACCGGGCCGAGATCGTCGATCAGCTGCAGCGGATGGAGGATGCCCCACCGCAGCGCGGGCGAGAGCCGGCTGGTGCCGTCGAGCGCCGGCAGGTTGCGCCGGTCGTCGTAGTGGTCGAGCCCGTCGGTCAGGAATTCGGCCCACCGGTCGCGGGCCGACACCTCAGAGGCGGGCGGCAGCACGCAGTCGACGACCGGCACCGTGGGCGGTCCGTCGCAGGCGATGTCGGGGGCGCCCACCCAGTTGATGTCGCTGACGGCGGGCGTCGCCCGCCGCTCGGCCCATCGCGGCTGTCCGGCCGCCAGCCACGCCTTCGAGAACGGGGTGAACACCGCATAGGGCGTGCCGTCGTTCTTCACCACGGTGCCGGGGTCGACCGCGTAGGGCGAGCCGATGCCCTGCAGCCGACGCCCGTCGGCGGCGAGCCGCTCGGCGACCGCGACGTCGCGTCGACGCCCGTACGGGCCGAAGTCGCGCGACACGACCACCACATCGGCACCCACCTCGGCAGCGAACGCCGGCACCACCGTGGCGGGGTCGCCGTGGCGGTACACGAGCGCGCCGCCCAACCGGTCGTCGAGCGCCTGCAGCGCGGCCGCCATGAAGGCTCGCCGCGGTGCACCCGATGCCGCGAAGGCGGGGTCGACCACGAACAACGGCGCCACGTCACCGTGGGCGTGGGCCGCGGCGAGCGCGGGCAGGTCGTCGAGGCGAAGGTCGCGACGGAACCACAGGATCGAACGGGCGCTGGTCATCGGGGACGAGTGTCCACCGCAGCCACGGTGACCGTCTCATCCTGCAGGCCGAAACGTGTCACGTTGCGCCGATGCACCGCCGCACCGATCGCGGCGCACAAGAGCGCCGACACGCTGCCGTACGCGAGGCTCCACTCGGCGCTCACGTTGTCGGCGACCCAGCCGGTGATCGGCGAGCCGATCGGTGTGGTGCCGAGGAAGGCGACGGCGCCGAGCGCCAGGATGCGGCCACGCATGTGAGGCGGCGACTCCATCTGGGAGATGCTGTTCATCGCCGTGATGAGGGCGGCGCCCCCGGCACCGAGCGGCAGTCCGAACAGGTACGCCACCCACACGTTCGGCGACCATGCGAGCGCGATGCCGCTCACGCCCAGGACGATCATGCTGGAGAAGAAGAACCGCATGCCGATCGACGCACGGCCGGCCGAGTAGAGCGAGCCGATCAGGCTGCCGACGCTCGTCACCGCGAGGAGCCAGCCGAAGAGCCGCTCGTCACCGAAGCGGACGT
>JBILUM010000255.1:0-4866 GCA_044370995.1 Ilumatobacteraceae bacterium
CGCGCCGCTCCGCGCACGACCGCCAGCAGACCGGCGCACCACAGCGACAGACGGTTGCTCGTCCTCCCGACCAGCAGCGCGGTCGACGTGTCGTCGCTGCCGAGAGCGCCGGCCACCAGCGACTGGGCCGGGATCGCGAGCGCATCGAGCACGAGTGCGAGGAACATGAACAGCTGGGTGAGCACCTGGTGCGCCGCGAGCGTCGGCGTGTCGACCCGTGCCGCCACCGCCGTCGCGGTGTTCCACACCGCGAACATCGCCAGCGAGCGCACCGCGAAGTGCACGCCGCTGCGCAGCATCCGGACCATCCGCTCGCTGCTCACCCGGCCCTGCGCCGTGTGCGGCAGGAGGAGACGACGGAATGCCAACGCTGCGCCGATCTGCACCATCACCGTGCTGGCAGCGGAGCCGGCGACTCCCCAGTCGAACCCGAAGACGAACACGAGCTCGAACACGACGTTGAAGCTGTTGGCCACGAGCACGATCACCAGCGGCCGGCGCAGATCGTTCAGGCCACGCATCACGCCGTGGCCGACGTACGCAGTGAGCACCGCGGGGAGTCCGATCGTGCTGATGCGGAGGTAGGTCGTCGCGTGTTCGAGCACCGCTCCCCTGCCGCCGAGCAACCAGCACAACGGCTCGGCCAGCGCCGCCACCGCGCCGCCCATCAGGGTGCCGACGATCAGCGCGAGCCGGAGCGCCGAGGCCGCGGTTTCGTGCGCATCGCGGACCCGATCGGCGCCGTGGGCGAAGGCCACGTCGGGCGTGACGCCGTACTCGAGCGCCGCGGCGAGCGAGATGACCGTGAGCAGGATCGTCGACGCGATCGCCACACCGGCCAACTGGTCGGTGCCGAGCCGTCCGACGATCGCTGTGTCGACGAGCACGTACAGCGGCTCGATCGCCAGCGTGCCGAGCGCCGGGACCGCCAGCCGGATGATCCGCCGATCGAGGCTGCGATCACCACGGACGACGGTTCCTGCAGACACGCGAGGAGGCTACGTGAGCGATGTGCGCAGCATCGGCGCATCGCGCTCACGAACCGGGTTCCTCGGTGAGCGATGTGCGCCGCATGTGCGCATCTCGCTCACGAAGCTCGGTCAGAGGGTGTCGCGGAAGAGGCCCACGGTGCGGTCGAACGCGGTCGCCGAGGCAGCGGCGTCGTAGACCTCGGGGCGGGCGTCGTTGAAGAACGCGTGGTCGGCACCGGCGTGCACGTGCATGGTGGCGTCCTTGCCGAGCTCCCGCAGTTGTGTCTCGAGCGCCTGCGCGGCGTCGGGGCTGGCCCAGCCGTCGAGTTCGGCGTACTCGCCGACGACCTTCGCGGTGAGCGCCGACCAGTCGGGCTGCACCGACGCCCACGGGATCGCGCCGTAGTACGGGGCTGCCGCAGCGACGGCGTCGGGTCGCTGCGTGGCGAGCACGAGGGCGAGACCGCCGCCCATGCAGTAGCCAACGACGCCGACCTTGTCGCGGCCGGTCTTCTGCTGGAGCAGGGCCACGGCACCGGAGAGGTCCTTGGCTGCAGTCTCGAGGTTGAGCGCCATCATCAGCTTGCCGGCGCCGTCGGGCTCGGTGCTCGACTCGCCGTGGTACAGATCGGGTGCCAGCACGGTGAAGCCCGCCGCGGCGAAGCGGTCGGCCACGTCGGTGATGTGCGGCACGAGGCCCCACCACTCCTGGATCACGATCACGCCGGGGCCGGTGCCGTCACCGGCGAGGTACCCGTCGCACGTGTGGCCGTTGGAAGGAAACGTCGTCATCTCACCCATGCCGCGCACGCTACCGCGACGGCGCTGACCACGGCGTCGTGGCACGAGGGGTGACCGCTCGATGAACACTTTGTACAGGCACAGAACCCACTCTGTACGCCACCTGGTGTAGCGAATACGATTGGCGCATGAGCCTGGAGACCCACCCCGAGAACGCCTTCGCCAACGATCGCAAACACGTGTTCCACTCGTGGAGCGCACAGGGGGCACTCAACCCGCTCGTCATCGAAGGCGGCCAGGGCAGCTGGATCTGGGACCAGAACGGCAAGAAGTACCTCGACTTCTCGAGCCAGCTCGTGAACGTCAACATCGGCCACCAGCACCCCAAGCTCGTCGCCGGCATCCAGGAGTACGCAGGCAAGCTGTGCACGATCGCCCCGTTCCACGCGAACGACGCCCGCAGCGAGGCCGCCCGGCTCATCGTCGAGGCCGCGAACGGCGGCGAGGGCAACGACAAGGGTCACGGCATGTCGATGGTGTTCTTCACCAACGGCGGCGCCGAGGCGGCCGAGAACGCGATCCGCATGGCCCGTCTCCACACCGGCCGGCACAAGGTGCTCACCACCTACCGCAGCTACCACGGCGCGACGGCCGGCGCGATCACCCTCACCGGCGACCCGCGCCGTTGGCCGAGCGAGCCCGGCATGCCCGGCGCCGTCAAGTTCTGGGGCCCGTACCCCTACCGCAGCCAGTTCCACTCCGAGAACGAGGCACAGGAGACCGAGCGTGCGCTCGCCCACCTCGCCGACGTGCTCATGGTCGAGGGCGCCCACACGGTCGCCGCCATCGCGCTCGAGACCGTGGTGGGCACCAACGGCATCCTCGTGCCGCCCCCCGGCTACCTCCAGGGCGTGCGCGCCCTGTGCGACCAGCACGGGATCCTGCTCATCCTCGACGAGGTCATGGCCGGCTTCGCCCGGTGCGGCGAGTGGTTCGCGTTCCACAAGTTCGACGTCCGCCCCGACCTCGTCTGCTTCGCCAAGGGCTCGAACAGCGGCTACATCCCGATCGGCGGTGTGGTCATCGGCAAGCACGTCGCCGACACCTTCACGGACCGCGTGTACCCCGGCGGCCTCACGTACTCCGGCCACCCGCTCGCCTGCGCGTCGGTCGTCGCCAGCATCAACATCTTCAAGGAAGAGGGTGTCGTCGAGCACTCCCGCATGCTCGGCACCGACGTCATCGGGCCCGAGCTCGAGAAGCTCAAGGCCAAGCACCCGAGCATCGGCGACGTGCGCGGCCTCGGCACGTTCTGGGCGATCGAGCTGGTGAAGAACCGCGACACCCGCGAACCCTTGGTGCCGTACAACGCGGCCGGCGCCGATGCGAAGCCGATGGTCGAGCTGGGCAACGCCTGCAAGGCCGCCGGTCTGTGGCCGTTCACCCACTTCAACCGCCTGCACGTGGTGCCGCCCTGCAACACCCCGGTCGACGAGGTGCACCAGGGTCTGGCGATCATCGACGAAGCACTGAACGTCGCCGACAGCTACGTCACGGCCTGACCCCGGCAACTCGGGGCCACCGTGGTCTCGCGATGATCCACGTCCGGCTCGCGACCGTCGCCGATCTCGACGCGGCCGCCGACACCCTCGCGCTCGCCCAGGTCGACTACGCCTGGGCCGAGTGGGCGTTCCCGTACCCCGACCGGCTCGATCGGTTGCGGCGGTCGTTCGCGCTCGACCTGCAGCTCGGGATGGTCTGGCGCTCGGTCTGGGTCACCGACGACGTGGCCTCCGTCGCCCTGTGGGTGCCGCCCGCGGATCGACGACAGCCCGCCGATGCGGCGCTCGTCGCCGACGTCCAGGCGGCCCAGGGCGCGCTGATCGACGTCGAGCGGATGCGGGTGAGCCACGAGCTGACGCACCCGTTCCAGCCGCTGCTGCCGAGCTGGTATCTCGGCACCGTCGGCACCCGCCCCGATCGGCGCGGCGAAGGGCTCGCGTCGGCGCTGTTGCGGCCGATCCTCGACGAGTGCGACCGCACCGGCACGCTCGCGTGGCTGGAGACCTCAAGCGACGACAACGTGCGCCTGTACGAACGGCTCGGCTTCGTCGATGTGGTGCGCCTCCACACGCCCGACGAGGTCGGGCTCCCGCTGATCGTGATGGAGCGGCAGCCCGACGCCGCGGCCGCGGCCCATTAGGGTCGGCGCATGGCATCCGGCTGGCGTCATCCCGGTCGATCCGGCGCGATCGTCTACGCCCTGCTGGCCGCCGTCGTCGGCTCGCTGATCGGCGTGTTCAGCCGGCTGCAGGTCGCCAAGCAGCGCAGCCGGTCGAAGGCAGCACAGGCGTTGCCCGACGGCGCCATCATCGTGATCTCCAACCACACCAGCTACGCCGACGGCGTGCTGCTCGCGCTGGCGTGCCGGCGCCTCGGTCGTGAGCTCCGACTGCTCGCGACGGCCGGCGTGTTCAAGGTGCCCGTGATCGGCTCGCTCGCCCGCAGGCTCGGCTTCATCCGAGTGCAGCGCGGGTCGAGCGAGGCCTCAGCGGCGCTCGACGAGGCGGCCACCGCGCTCGCCGCCGGCGAGGCCGTCGGCCTGTACCCGGAGGGGCGACTCACCCGCGACCCGACGATGTGGCCCGAGCGGGCCAAGACCGGCGCCGTGCGGCTCGCGCTGCGGTCGGGCGCTCCGATCGTGCCGGTCGCGATGCTCGGTGCCCACGAGGTGGTCGGTCGGCGACGGCTCCTGCTCACGCTGGCGCGCAACGTGATCCGCCGGCCGAAGGTGACCACCAAGGTCGGCACGCCGATCGACGTGCGCGACCTGATGAGGATCGATGCCGCGACCGAGCCGACGCCCGACGAGGTACGGATCGCGGCAGACCTCGTGATGGGCCGGCTCGTCGACCTCGTCGAGGACCTCCGCGGCGAGGTCGCGCCACATCCTCAGGGCGCACCCCGCGTCGACAGCTGACACCATCGGGCAATGCTCCTCCCCGGCACGACGGCGCCACTGCCGTGGCGGTGAGCGTCGCCACCACCGTTGCCGCGAGCGTCGCCGTCGGGGCGTGGGTGAGCCGTTCGGCGGAACGTCCCGTCGTGCGCGGCGCACTGCGCCAGCTCGTGATCGTGGTGGCGGCGTCGGCCG
>JBILUM010000256.1:0-4859 GCA_044370995.1 Ilumatobacteraceae bacterium
CGCTCGGCACCGTCGACGACGACGGGTACCCGCAGTCGCGCTACCTGCTCGCTCGGGGTGCCGACGAGCGCGGCTTCTCGTTCTTCACCAACTACGACTCCGACAAGAGCCGCGAGCTGGCAGCGCATCCGAAGGCGAGCATGCTGTTCACCTGGCTCCAGCTGCACCGCCAGGTGCGCGTGGTCGGCACGGTCGAACGGCTGCCCGACGACGAGAGCGACGAGTACTACGCGAGCCGCCCTCGGGCGTCGCAGATCGGTGCGTGGTCGTCGCCGCAGTCGCGTCCGCTCGCCGACCGCGGCCAGCTCGACGAGCGGGTGGCCGACATGGAGCGCACGTTCGCCGACGTGGCCGAGGTGCCGCGCCCGGTGTTCTGGGGCGGTTGGCTGCTCCGCCCGGTGGCGTTCGAGTTCTGGCAGGGTCGGCCGAGCCGACTGCACGATCGGTTGCGCTACCGCCGCATCGAGACCACCGACGCAGCCGGCACCGACGGCCCGATGGCGGGCGGCTGGGTCATCGAGCGACTCGGCCCCTGACGCACCTCGGCCGACGGGCAGGTCACTCGGTCAGTTGGTGAAGGTGTGCAGTTGCCCGCCGTCGGCGGCGAGGCGCGCGAGCAGCGGTGACAGCTCCCAGTGGCGTCCGCCGAGCGAGTCGCCGTACGAGCGGATGCGGTCGACGATCTCCGCCAGGCCCACGCCGTCGGCCCAGAACATCGGGCCACCGCGGTACACCGGCCAGCCGTAGCCGTTCACCCAGATCACGTCGATGTCGCTGCCGCGGATGGCGATGCCCTCGTCGAGGATCTTCGCCCCCTCGTTGATCATCGGGTACAGGCAGCGCTCGAGCACCTCCTGGTCGGTCACCTCGCGCTGGGGGATGCCCTTGGAGATCGCGAAGTCCTTGATCAACTGCTCGACCTCGGGGTCGGGGGTGGGCTCGCGGGTCTCGGCGTCGTAGGTGTAGTAGCCCCGACCGTTCTTCTGGCCACGGCGACCGTGCTCGCACAGCACCTCGCGCACGTTGGCGCTCGAGCTCTTCGCCTCGTTCCAGCCGATGTCGAGGCCCGCGAGGTCGCTCATCGCGAACGGTCCCATCGGGAACCCGAAGTCGAACAGCACCCGGTCGACCTGCGCCGGCGTGGCACCCTCGAGGATCATCCGCTCGGCCTCGGCGCCGCGCATGAACAGCATGCGGTTGCCGACGAAGCCGTTGCACACGCCGACGAGTGCGGCGATCTTGCCGATGCGCTTGCCGACCGCCATCGCCGTCGCGATGGTGGTGTGCGACGACTGCGCGCCGCGCACCACCTCGAGCAGCTTCATCACGTTGGCCGGCGAGAAGAAGTGCATGCCGATCACGCTGTCGGGCCGCGAGGTGACCGCGGCGATCGCGTTCACGTCGAGCGCCGAGGTGTTCGTCGCGAGGATCGCACCCGGCTTGCAGATCTGGTCGAGCTCACGGAAGATCGACTGCTTCAGCTCCATGTTCTCGAACACGGCCTCGATGACGATGTCGCACGTGGCGAAGTCGGCCTTGTCGGTGGAGCCGGTGATGATGGCCATCCGCTGCTCGACGGCCTCGGCCGGGATCGAACCGCGCGAGGCGGAGCGCTCGTAGTTCTTGCGGACGACGGCGAGGCCGCGGTCGAGCGACGCCTGGTCGCGCTCGACGATCGTGACCGGGATGCCGACGTTGGCGAAGTTCATCGCGATGCCGCCACCCATGGTGCCCGCACCGAGCACACCGCAGGTGCGGATGTCGACGAGCGGCGTGTCGGCCGGGACGTCGGGCACCTTGTTCGCAGCGCGCTCCGCGAAGAACGCGTAGCGCTGGGCCCCCGACTGCGGTCCGGTCATCACTTCGCGGAAGAGCTGCGCCTCGACCTTCATGCCCTCCTCGAACGGGAGGTTCACCGCGGCCTCGACGCAGCGGATGTTGGCCTCCGGCGCCAGGAACCCGCGGCTCTTCTTCGCGATCGACGCCCGGAACCGGGCGAACAGTTGCTCGTCTCCGCGGGCCGCAGCCACCTTGTCGTCGCGATCGCGGACCCGGGTGAGCGGCAGCTGCTCGGCAACGGCCCGGTTGGCGAACGCGACGGCCGCCGCCCGCAGGGCGGCGAGATCGCCGTCGGTCACCTCGTCGACCAGCCCGCACGCGAGCGCCTCCGCCGTGCCGATGTGGCGGCCCGACGTCATCAGGTCGAGCGCCATCGGCGCGCCGGTGATGCGCGGCAGGCGCTGGGTGCCGCCCGCTCCGGGCAACAGGCCGAGGTTCACCTCGGGCAGACCGAACTTCGCGGACGACAGCGCCACCCGGTAGTGCGCGCACAGCGCGACCTCGAGACCGCCGCCGAGGGCGGTGCCGTGGATCGCAGCGATGACGGGCACCGGGGCGTCCTCCATCGCGGCCTGGATCTCGTGCAGGCCCGGTCCCTTCGGTGCACCCGAGAACTCGCTGATGTCGGCGCCGGCGATGAACGTGCGGCCGTCGCAGATCACCACGATCGCCGAGGCACCGTCGGTCACCGCCTGGGTGAGCCCGAGCGACAGGCCTTCGCGTACGTGCCAGCTGAGTGCGTTGACCGGCGGGTTGTCGACGATGACGAGGGCGACCGAGCCCTCGGTCTCGAGGCGGACGGACTGCGTGAGCGAAGTCATCGCGACAGTCAAGCAGTCCGCCGTCGAGCAGATCGTGCTGGTCCGACCCGTGCGATCCCGTGCGATCCCGTGCGATCCGGGCGTCCGATGGAGTCGACGGCGTCAGTGGGGCCAGGAGTCGACGGCGTCGACGAGCCCGTCGACGAGCGCCTGGGTGTGCGGCGTGAGGCCCGGCCCCTCCCAGTCCCAGAACAACGGCGTGGTGCCGCGCACGCGGGGCGGCAGCTCGATCTGCACACCCTGCTTCGGCGGCAGGTTCACCGGGTTCTTCGGGTGCAGGCCCTGCAGCTCTTTCGGGATCCGCTCGAGGTCGGTCGCGATCTCGTACGCCGGCAGCCGATGGCGCAGCCGCTCGCCGACGTGGTGGGCGAGCGCCCGGTTCTGCCCGCCGACGAGCAGGGTGGTGAAGTAGCCGCGCCGGCCGAAGCCGTGGATGGTGATCACCGTGTGCACATGGTCGACGAACGAGCGCAGGCGGTCGCTGACGGCCGGATCGAAGCGGGTGGACGGGATGTGGCGCTCCATGCCCTTCGGCTGGTGCACTCCGTAGTAGCTCGCCCCCGTGCGCTCGGCCGCGGCGCGGGCGATCACGTCGGTCATCTCCTCGAGCGCGCCGCCGTGGAAGGCCATGAACCCGAACCGGCTGCGCAGCTCGCACACCTCGTCGACGCCGGGCGTGGCGAGGAGCTCCGCGAACTGTTCGCTCATGCCTGGACCGCCGGCCCGTTCACTCGGCGCCGGGCGGATCGAGGCGAGGCGGCTGGTGCCGCTTGTTGACGATCGACGCCACGACGGCTGCGCCGACGATCGCCGCGAGGATGGCGGCGACCGGCTGCCAGTGGTCGTTGAGGAAGTTCTGGGCGTTGTTCTGGATGCTCTGGACCGCGTCGGTGATCGGGTCCTGCTCCTCCTGGATGTCGACCTTCCAGAAGTACCAGAGCAGGTAGGCGCCGGCGATGAGCACGAACGCGCCGGCGAGCATCTCGACGTACTGCATGCTCGACCGCAGCGCCTTCAGCAGCCCGGTGTTGGCGACGCTGAGCGCGACCGTGAGCGAGGTGACCACGAGCGCCATGCCGAGGCCGTAGGCGACGACGTTGGCGACGCCGGCCGCGTAGCCCTCTCGGTTCGCCGCACCGAACAGCACCACGCTGAACAGCGGGAGGGTGCACCCGATCGAGGCGACCGCATAGGCGATGCCGTAGACGAACATCGACGACACCGTGCGGTCGCGGCCACCGGCGTCGAGCTTGGGCGTGTTGATCGGCAGCTTGTAGCCGAACAGCATCGCGATGCCGAGGACGACGAAGACCAGGCCGATCACGCCGGTCGCGTACTTCGCGTTCTCCGCGACCCAGTCGGTGAAGAACCGTGTGATCGAACCGACGATCAGGAACACCAGCATGAAACCGGCCGACACGGCGCCGCTCACGAGCAGCGCCCGCGACAACGAGGCGCGCTCGCGGCCGACCTCACTGCTCGAGATGCCGAGGAAGTACATGAGGTAGGTCGGCAACAGCACGAAGCCGCACGGGTTGACGGTGGCGACCATGCCGACGATGAACGAATAGGAGAGGTTCATGCGAGCAGCTCCTCCACGTAGGTGCGGAGATCGTCCGCTTCGAGCACACCGGATTGGCGGACGATCGTGCCGTCGGCGGCGACGAAGAAGGTGCTGGGGAAGCGTGCCACGCCGAGCTCGACCGTGAGGGCACCATCGCGATCGAGCAGCAGTTCGTACCGGACGCCGCGCTCGCGGGCGAAGGACTCGTTGGTCTCGGGCACGTCCCGGGGGTTGACCCCGACGAAGCGGACCCGGTCGCCGTACTCGGCCTGCACCTCGGCGAACGCCGGGAGCTCGCGCTTGCACGGCTCGCACGTGGAGTACCAGAGGTTGATCACCAGTGGCTGGCCGAGGAGGTCGTCGGTGTCGATGACGTCACCGTCGTTGGTGAAGAGATCGATGGAAGGCAGCGGATCGCCGTCGACCTGGTCGTTGGTCTCGATACCGGGGATCTGCGCCGTGCCCGGGGTGTCGAGGACCGCGTCGAGCGGATCGGTGTCGGCGCCGTCTCCGTCGCGACTGATCGCCCAGCCGGCCAGGAAGCTGATGACGACGGCGGCGCCGAGTGACGCGACCAGCACCCGACGGCGCAGTCGACGGTCAAGAGCCACGGGCTCAGGCTACCGAGTGGGCCC
>JBILUM010000005.1:0-17230 GCA_044370995.1 Ilumatobacteraceae bacterium
GCTGCACCATCGGGCGTCAGGGCTCGACGAGCAGTTCGAACTCGCCGAGTCGGACGGCGAGGAGCGCGCGCTCGACTCGACCCAGCCGTCGCCAGCCGAGCTCGCGGTGTCCGTTCGCCCGAGACACCGACGGGTAGCCGCGCAGCGCCCACAGCACACGTGCCATCGCGGGCAGCCGACGCACCCGGAGCGGCAGGGACCGCAGTCGTCCCGGCGACGGAGGTTGGTGGACCGAGAGCAGCAGCACCGGTCGGTGGAGCGCCAGCGCGGAGCCGAGCGACGGCACGACGGCGAACTCGCCGCCCTCGATGTCGATCTTGAGCAGCACGTCCCCGGTGCCGAGGGCCCGACCGGTCGCGGCTCGGACGTCGAAGACCGCCCGCTCGTACGCCGAGGCCGCGGCGCGCGTGCTCACCTCGACGGTCTCCGACGCCGCACCGTCGGCAGCCTGGCCACGGACGCGTCGGCCGGCGAGAGCCGATCGGGCGTTGCCGAGCCCCACCGGTGCCGCGAGCGCTGCTCGACCGTCGTGTGCCGCCCACGCGACCTCGTCGATCGTCAGCCGACCTGCGAGCTCGGGGTTGAGCGCACTGTTCCGGCGCAACACGTCGGCGGCGACCGGGTCGGGCTCCACGGCGTGGACCGTGGCGCCGTGAGCCGCAGCGAGCAGCGTGAACGGACCGATCCAGGCGCCGACGTCGACGAGGAGCCGACCGGGGCGTGCCCACGCACGGAGGACGTCGACGGTCGCCGGCTCGAACGTGCCGTCGGCGAACGCCGCCCAGAAGTCGCCGTATCGCTCGCCGCTGGTGTCGACGACCCGCGCGGTGGCCGAACCGACGGTCACCGCGACCACCGCCGCCTCCATCACCGCCGCCTGCTCGTCGGGATCGGCCGGACCGGGTGCCATGTCGCCGGACCGTACACCGCCCCCACGCCGTGCCCACGCCGTGCCCACACCGTGCCCACACCGTGCCCACACCGTGCCCACACCGTGCCCACACCGTGCCCACACCGCGCCCACACCGCTCCCAGGAGCGGGAATGCCGAGATCACGGCGCAGGTTCGACCCTCGCGGACGGTCCTTCAGGTCGTTCGGTGCACAGCCGATGACACATCTGGACGAACGATGGTCCAGCCGCTCACCATCACTCCCAACGAGATACTCTGGTGCCGACATGCGAGTTCCCCGCACTTTCGCCTTCGTGGACCTCTCCGGGTTCACCAACTACACGGCAGCCTTCGGCGACGACGCCGCCGGGCGGATCCTGAGCGCGTTCCGGAGCCTCGTGCGCGAGATCGCCAGCGAGCGCGGCGTGCGCATCGCCAAGTGGCTCGGCGACGGCTGCATGATCGTGTCGGTCGACCAGGCCAACTGCATCTCGTTCGCCCTCGAGCTCGAGAACCGGTCGGCCGAGGTGTGCGCACCGCTGTCGCTGCGGGTGGGCATCGCCACCGGCTACGCCCTGCTGTTCGAGGGCGACGACTACATCGGCTCGGCCGTCAACATGGCCTCGCGTCTGTGCGACATCGCCGGACCGTTCGACGTCCTGTTGCCGACGATGCAGCTCGAGCGGATGCCCGAAGGCGTCACCGCGACGCCGCACGGCTCGGTCGAGCTCCGCGGCTTCCCGGGCTCCATCGAGGTCGTCGAGCTGGGCGGCACCCCCGTGTCGTCGTACAGCAACGACACCAGCGAGCTGTGGACTCGCACCCCCTTCGGTTGAGCGACCGGACCCCCGAGCCCCCCGAATCCCACGAGACACCCCCGCGCGTCCTCGACCTGGGTGCCGTCGTCGGCGCCCGCAGCAACGAGTCGGCGACGGCCCTGCTCGACGACCTCGAGATCGCTGCCGGTCTGCAGCTCGGCCACGTGCGCATGACCGTGCCGTGGGTGACCGCCCAACCCAAGCCGGGCGTACTCGACGGCAGCGTGGTCGAGACGGTGAAGGCGACCGCGCAGGCAGTGCGCGCCGGTGGCGGTCGGTTGTGGCTCTGCCTGCTCAGCCCCGAAGTACCGCGCTGGTTCGACAACGAGGGCGGCTTCACCGACGAGGCGACCGCCCGGCACTGGTGGCCTCGCTGGGTCGAGGCGATCGCCGATGGTGTCGGCGACGACGTCGACGGCTGGCTCCCGTTCGAGGCGCCGTTCGCGATGGCGAACCGGCTCGAGCCCACCGACCCCCGCCGCCACGGCACGATCGTCGACACGCTGCTGGTGGCATGGCGCGACGCCTGGCGTCTCCTCCACGGGCCGCATCCGATCGCCACCTCGCTGGCCTGGCGCACGGTCCCGAGCCCCCCCGACGCCGTCGTCGCCGCCGAGTTCGCCCGCCGCGAGGAGCACCTGCGGTGGCACACCTGGTTGCGGGCGCTGCGCGACGGGATGATCACGATCCCCGGCCGCGCCGACCGTGAGCTCGCCGAATTGGCCGGGTCGTGCGATCAGCTGGGCATCGCGATGAGCGGCAGCGACGCGAGCGACCTCGAACCGCTGCTGCACCGCACGGCCGAGGAGGGGCCGGGACGGCCGCTGGCCATCACGTTCCGACCGACCGGACGCGACCGAGATGCCCGCGGTGAGGCCGTCGACCTGGTCGAGCGACGCGCCGGTGAGCTCCGGTCGTCGTTCCCCCTCGAACGGCTCACGTTCACCGACCTCGACGCCGTGGCGGTCGCCCGCGGCTGATCCATCGTGAGCGAGATGCGCCCAGTTGGCGCATCGAGCTCACGATGAACGGTCGCTGATGTCGGGATCAGCTGCGGCTGCGGTAGGTGGCGCCGGTGGCCGACGCGTCCTTGTTCAGGCGCTTCGACAGGTGCAGGCCCTCGAGCACGAACTCGACCGCGGCCGCGACCGCAGCGGGCGACTCGTCGCCACCGGTGAGCGACAGCACCGCCGTGCGCAGCGCCGGGATCTGCTCGACGAGGTGTGCCTCCTCGCTCGACGCGACGTCCTCACCGGTGTGAGCGACGATGCCCTCCTCGAACGCGGCGATGACGTCGCGGACCTGGTCGGGCGACACCCGCTCCTTGTAGACCGTGAGCACGGCGCCCTTCACGAGGTTCTCGAGGATGACGCCGTCGCGGCCCTCCTCGAGCGACTCGATCTCGATCTTGCCGCCCGACGACGCGGCGAGCGCATCGAGGTCGCACACCCGCGGCACGACCGTGGTCTCGCCGGCGCGCAGGCCGCGGCGCAGCGCGTTGGCGCCGAGCACCTCGAGGTTGCTGACCGACAGCCGGACGCTGACACCGCTGCGCTGGTTCACCTGGTTGCTCACGCGGGCCATCTGGCTGAACATCGCCACCACCCGCTCGAGGTAGTCGGGCATGTTCACCGTGACACCGCCGACGGAGGCCGGTCGGGCCTCCTGGCGCATGATCGCCACCTCGGTCTCGGTGTCGAGCGGGTAGTGGGTGCGGATCTGGCTGCCGAAGCGGTCCTTCAACGGGGTGATGATCCGGCCTCGGTTGGTGTAGTCCTCGGGGTTGGCACTCGCGACGAGCATGACGTCGAGCGGGAGGCGGATCTTGTAACCGCGGATCTGCACGTCGCGCTCTTCGAGCACGTTCAGCAGACCGACCTGGATGCGTTCCGCGAGGTCGGGGATCTCGTTGATCGCGAAGATGCCGCGGTTGGTGCGCGGCACGAGGCCGTAGTGCAGGGTGAGCTCGTCGCTGAGGTAGCGGCCCTCGGCCACCTTGATCGGGTCGACCTCGCCGATGAGGTCGGCGATCGACGTGTCGGGCGTGGCGAGCTTCTCGCCGAACCGATCGTCACGGTGCACCCACGAGATCGGCGTGTCGTCGCCGTGGTGCTCGACGAGGTCGCGGGCGTGGCGGCTCACCGGGTGGTACGGGTCGTCGTTGATCTCGCTGCCGGCCACGATCGGCATCCACTCGTCGAGCAGGCCGGTGAGCGAGCGGATCATGCGGGTCTTGGCCTGACCGCGCTCACCGAGGAAGATGACGTCGTGCCCGGCGAGGAGGGCGTTCTCGAGCTGCGGCATCACCGTCTGCTCATAGCCCATCACACCCGAGAACAGCGGCTCACCGGCGGAGATCTTCGCGACAGCGTTGCGGCGGATCTCCTCCTTCACCGGCACGGACTGCCAGCCCGATGCCTTGAGCTGACCCAGGGTGGCCGGAGCGGGGTGCGAGGTCGTCATGAGGTCGACCCTACATCGGTCGACGCCGACGTGATGAGGCGTGGGACGAGCCACGACGGGTTCCGGTTCCGCCGTCGTCGAACGTCACCTCGGGGGCGGCACCGCCTACCATGCCCACATGGATGGGATCGCTCGTTGGCGCGCATGCAGCGCCGATGACGACGTCCGTCGCGACGGGGTCGGGATCGACCACGACGACCGTGCCTGGCCGGTGGCCCCCGTGCCCGGGCACTGGCGTTCGATCGCCGAACTTGCCGACAGCACCGGTCCGGTCATGTACCGTGCCGATCTCCACCGGGCACGACCCGGCGACGGCGAGCGGGTCTTCGTGGTGTTCGAGGGCGTGATGTACCAGGCGGACGTGTGGCTCGACGGCGCCTACCTCGGCGACCCCGAGGGCTACTTCACGGCGCACGCGTTCGACATCACCGACCTCGCCCGGTTGGCCGACGACCATGTGCTGGCCGTCGAGGTGTCGTGCCCGTCGCAGCCGGCGGACGGGCCGAAGCGGATCGTCACCGGTGCGCTGCAGGACGGTTCGGTGTTCGACCGACGTTGGAATCCCGGGGGGATCTGGCGTCCGGTACGGCTCGAGACCACCGGTGCGGTGCGCATCGACCGGTGCCGCGTGCTGTGCCGCGATGCCAACGCCACCCGGGCGCACCTGCGCATCGTCTCACGACTCGACAGCGATGCCGCACGGTCGGCCCGGGTGCGCACCATCGTCGACGGCGTCGTGCTGGCCGAGCAGGACCACTCCCTGGCGAAGGGCGCCAACGAGATCGCGTGGAACCTCGACGTCGCCAAGCCCCGGCTGTGGTGGCCGTGGTCGATGGGCGAGCAGCCCCTGTCGGACGTGCTCGTGGAGGTGACCGTCGATGGTGTCGTCAGCCATCGGGTGCTCCGGCGCACCGGGTTCCGTGAGATCGCGCTCGAGGACTGGGTGGTGTCCGTCAACGGTGAGCGGCTGTTCACCAAGGGGATCAACCTCGCCCCCTCGAGCATCGACCTGGCCGAGGCGCCCGGCTCGATGTTCCGCCGCGACGTCGAACTCGCCCGCGAAGCGGGCCTCGACCTCGTCCGGTGTGTGGGGCACGTCACGCGACACGAGTTGTACGACGCCGCCGACGAACTCGGCGTCCTCGTGTGGCAGGACCTCCCGCTGCGCGGCGCATACTCGCGATCGGTGCGCAAGCAGGCCGTCGAACAGGCCCGATCGGCCGTCGACGAGCTCGGTCACCATCCGTCGATCGCCGTGTGGTGCGCGCACGATGCGCCGGAGTCGACGCTGGTGCGTCGACAGGCACCGACATGGAACAAGACGGTCCTCGACCGTTGGGTGAAGCGGGCGCTCGAGCACGCCGACGAGTCTCGACCTGCGCTCGCGAACAGCGGGGTGCCGCCGCACATCACCCAGCTCGACGGCTCCGACAGCCACCTGACCCACGGGTGGGGCCATGGTGACGAGCGCGATCTCCCCGGCTTCGCCGCGGCGTTCCCGCGGCTCGTCCGCTTCGTCGGCGCGTTCGGGTCGCAGTCGGTACCCGACGACGCCGCCGACTGGATCGATCACGAGCGCTGGCCCGATCTCGACTGGCCGGCGCTCACCGGTCGCCACGGTGCCGACGCGGAGCGTTTCGACCGGCACCTGCCCACGCTCGGGCACCCGACGTTCGACCAGTGGGCCCGTTTCACGCAGCGCTACCAGGCCGCCTTGCTGCGGCACCACATCGAGACGTTGCGCCGGCTCAAGTATCGACCGACCGGCGGGTTCTGCCTGTCATCGATGGCCGACGCGGCACCGCGCATCTCGACCGCGGTGCTCGACCACCAGCGGCGCCCGAAGCTCGCGTTCGCCGCGATCACCGACGCCTGCCGCCCGGTGATCGTCGTGGCGGAACGCATGGCGGATCGGGTGACCGTCGGGGACGCGATCGCGCTCGACGTGCACGCGATCAGCGACCTGCACCGTCCGCTCGAGGGGGTCGTGTGCACGACCACGCTGCGCTGGCACGGTGGCAACCACCGCTGGCAGTGGACGGGCGACGTGCCCGCCGACGACTGCGTGCGCATCGGCACGATCCAGTTCGTGGTGCCCGACGCACCCGGCGGGCTGTGGCTCGATCTCGCGCTCGAACACGGCGACGAGGTCGCCACGAACCGCTACGAGGCGATCGTCGCCCGCTGATGCGAGCGCAGGTCAGCTGACGTCAGCTGCGCGACAGGGTCTTGCGGTTGGCGAACTTCGACTTGCGGTAGTCCTGGTGCATGAGGGCGATCACGTCGATCGAGATCTCCTTCGGGCACGCGGCCTCGCACTCGCCGTGGTTGGTGCACGAGCCGAAGTACTCGTCCATCGTCTCGACCATCGCCTCGACCCGCTTGTACCGCTCGGGCTGACCCTGGGGAAGCAGGCTCAGGTGAGCGACCTTGGCCGCGGTGAAGAGGTTGGCCGCACCGTTCGGGCAGGCCGCGACGCAGGCACCGCAGCCGATGCAGGCGGCCGCGTCCATCGACGCGTCGGCGACGGGTTTCGGGATCGGGATCAGGTTCGCGTCGGGTGCCCCGCCGGTCTCGGCCGTGATGAAGCCGCCCGACTCGACGATGCGGTCGAACGCGGACCGATCGACCATGAGGTCCTTGATGATCGGGAACGCCGAGGCACGCCACGGTTCGATCACGATCTCGGCGCCGCTCTGGAACTTGCGCATGTGCAGCTGGCACGTGGCCGTGCCGCGCTGGGGGCCGTGGGCCTGGCCGTCGATCATCAGCGAGCAGGTGCCGCAGATGCCCTCGCGACAGTCGTGGTCGAACACGACCGCCTCGCGACCTTCGTGGATGAGCTGCTCGTTCAACACGTCGAGCATCTCGAGGAACGAGGCCTCGTCGCTGATCGACGGGATGAGGTAGCTCTCGAAGCGCCCGCCCTGGTCGGGACCGGCCTGGCGCCAGATCTTGAGCTTGATGTCCGAGAGATGGCTCACTTGTAGCTCCGGGTGGCGAGGTGGATGGTCGTGAAGTCGAGCGGCTCGACGTTGCGGATGGACTGCATCGGATCGCCGGTCCACTCCCAGGCGGCGACATGCGCGAAGTTCTCGTCGTCGCGCGTGGCCTCGCCCTCGTCGTCCTGGTACTCGGAACGGAAGTGTCCGCCGCAGCTCTCGTTGCGCTCGAGCGCATCGCGGCACATCAGCATGCCGAGCTGGAAGAAATCGTCGACACGGCCGGCCTTCTCGAGCGTCTGGTTGGTGGACACCCCGTCGCCGGTGACCCGCAGGTCCTTCTGGAACTCCTCGTACAGCGCCGGCAGCTCCGACAGTGCCTTCTCGAGGCCCTGCTCGGTTCGCTCCATGCCGCAGTAGTCCCAGATGATCCTGCCGAGCTCGCGATGGAAGTAGTCGGGTGAACGCGTGCCCTTGATGTCGAGGTAGCCCTGATAGCGCTGACGGGCAGCGGTCTCAGCCGCCTTGAACTCCGGGTGGTCGACACCCGGCGTCGGCTTGTTGAGCAAGGGTGCCAGGTAGTTGCCGATCGTGTACGGGAGGACGAAGTAGCCGTCGCTCAGACCCTGCATGAGGGCCGACGCACCGAGTCGGTTGGCGCCGTGGTCGCTGAAGTTCGCCTCACCGGCGGCATAGAGGCCGGGGATCGTGGTCATCAGCTCGTAGTCGACCCAGAGCCCGCCCATCGTGTAGTGGCTCGCGGGGTAGATGCGCATCGGCGTGCTGTACGGATCCTCGCCGGCGATCCGCTCGTACATCTCGAACAGGTTGCCGTAGCGCTCTTCGACGACGTCCTTACCGAGGCGGGCGATCGCCGCCGAGAAGTCGAGGTACACACCGTTCTTGAGCGGGCCCACACCCTGACCCTTGTCGACGGCACGCTTGGCCGCACGCGACGAGATGTCGCGCGGGGCGAGGTTGCCGAAGCTCGGGTACAGGCGCTCGAGGTAGTAGTCGCGCTCGTCCTCGGGGATGTCGGCAGGGGCACGCTCGTCACCGATCGCCTTCGGCACCCACACGCGACCGTCGTTGCGCAGCGATTCGCTCATCAGGGTGAGCTTCGACTGGGTGTCGTCGGCCTGCGGGATGCAGGTGGGGTGGATCTGCGTGTAACACGGGTTGGCGAAGAAGGCGCCGTTGCGGTGGGCGCGCCATGCTGCGGTGACGTTGCAGTTCATCGCGTTCGTCGAGAGGAAGAACACGTTGCCGTAGCCGCCGGTGCACAGCACCACGGCATGCGCCGAGTGCGACATGACCTCGCCGGTGACGAGGTCGCGGGTGACGATGCCGGCGCAGCGACCGTCGATGGTGACGGTGTCGACGAGTTCGCTCCGGTTCCAGAGACGAACGTTGCCGAGTCCGATCTGGCGGGCCATCTGCTGATAGGCGCCGATCAGCAACTGCTGGCCGGTCTGGCCGCGGGCGTAGAACGTGCGGCTCACCTGTGCGCCGCCGAAGCTGCGGTTGTCGAGCAGGCCGCCGTACTCACGGGCGAACGGCACACCCTGGGCGACCATCTGGTCGATGATGTCGACGCTCACCTCGGCGAGGCGGTGGACGTTGGACTCACGAGCCCGGAAGTCGCCACCCTTGATGGTGTCGTAGAACAGGCGGTGGACCGAGTCGCCGTCGCCCTTGTAGTTCTTGGCACCGTTGATGCCACCCTGCGCTGCGATCGAGTGCGCACGGCGCGGCGAGTCGTGGAAGGTGAACGCGTCGACCTGGTAACCGAGCTCGGCGAGCGTCGCCGCAGCCGAGGCGCCGGCGAGGCCGGTGCCGACCACGATGATCTTGAACTTGCGCTTGTTGTTGGGGTTGACCAACTTCATGTCGCTCTTGAACGTCTCCCACATCTCGGGGACGGCGACGGCGGGTGCCTTGCTCTGGAGCTTCTCGGAGCCGGCGAGGGTGGTGGTGCTCATGATGGGGTTCTCCTGGCCGAGGTTGCTGGATCAGCCGACGACGCCCGCGAGGACGGCGACGGGGAACGAGACGTTGCCGACGACCACGATCGCGGCGAAGGCGGTGGCGAACATGCGCCGCCACTGGTTGAAGCGGGGGCTGTTCCACCCGAGGCTCTGGAAGATGCTCCAGGCGCCATGGTAGAGGTGCACGCCGAGGGCGAGGTTGGCCAGGATGTAGAAGGCCGAGACCGGCACCCGCTCGAAGCTGCGCACGACGTTGTCGTACACCTGGTGCTTGTCGAAGTCGCCGTCGCCGAGGGTGTTGGTGACACCGAAGGTGAAGTCGAGCAGGTGCCACACGAGGAACAGCAGCACCGTGATGCCGGTGAGGCGCATCGACCGGCTGGCGAAGTTGGCGATCTGGTAGTCGCGGGCGCTCTGGTACTTGACCGCACGGGCCTGGCGGTTCATGACCGTCAGCGAGTAGGCGGCGTGGAGGTGGAGCATCAGTGCGCCGAGCAGGCCGGCCCGCAGGATCCACAGCACCGCGTTCTCGGGTGCCAGCGGATAGCCGAGTCGGGTGAGGAACTCGGCGTAGCCGTTGAGGTCCTCCTCACCGAGGTACATCTTCAGGTTGCCGATCATGTGGGACAGGACGAAGCCCATCATCGCGATGCCCGTGATCGCCATGACGTACTTCTTGCCCACGGCGGTGCCGTAGAGATCGAGGAGGAAGAACTTCTTCCGCTGCTTCGCCGCCGCGGCCGTGCCGGTGACCGGGCCACGGCGATTCGCGGACGGGTTCGCGGAAGGGTTCGGGGACGAGATCGTTGGTGCCTGTGTGTCGGCCATGGCCGCGAACGGTACTCCTGCGAACCGCCGCTGGAGAACTCTGAGAAGGTGGTCCGGCCGTTTCGTCGGTCACATGTCACCGTCACCTACACTCTCCCCGTTTCCACCAACGGTGCGTCCAGCGTCGGACGCGCCCTGAACCCCAAGGTTGTGCGGTGTCAGCTTCCACCATCCTGGCCGAAGGCGGCTATCAGGTATTCGACCTCAAAGGCGGTGAATGGGCAGTCCTGTTCGCGTCAGCGGGCTCGGCACTGCTCGCCATCGCGGTCGGCTTCTATCTCGTGAAGGACGTCCTGGCGCAAGACCAGGGCTCGCCGAAGATGCAGGAGATCGCGAAGGCGATCCAGGAAGGCGCCGCGGCCTACCTGCGGCGCCAGTTCAAGACGATCGCCGTCATCCTGATCCCGCTGGCGATCATCGTGTTCGTGACGTCGACGGAGATCATCAACCCCGAGAGTGGCAATGTCGCCCTCAGCTTCGGACAGGCGGGCCTCTGGCGAACCGTTGCGTTCGTCCTCGGCTGTCTCGCGTCGGGTCTCACCGGATACATCGGCATGACGCTCGCGACGCAGGGCAACGTGCGGACGGCGGCCGCCGCGCTCACCAACTCGATGCCGAAGGCCCTCACGGTCGCCTTCCGCACGGGCGGCGTGGCCGGCATGTTCACCGTTGGCCTCGGCCTGCTCGGGGCCACGGTGATCATCATGGTGTTCCAGAACACCAGCTCGGTGATCCTCGTCGGCTTCGGCTTCGGTGGTTCGCTGCTGGCCCTGTTCCTCCGCGTCGGTGGCGGCATCTTCACCAAGGCAGCCGACGTCGGCGCCGACCTCGTCGGCAAGGTGGAAGCCGGCATCCCCGAGGACGACCCGCGCAACCCCGCCACCATCGCCGACAACGTGGGCGACAACGTGGGCGACTGCGCCGGCATGGCCGCCGACCTGTTCGAGAGCTACGAGGTCACCCTCGTCGCGTCGATCATCCTCGGCGTGGCCGCGTTCAACTCGATCGGCGCCAACCCGGCGCTCGGCCTCATCTTCCCGCTCGCGGCCCGCGCCATCGGCGTGATCGCGTCGATCTTCGGTGTGTTCGCCGTGAAGGCGAAGGTGGGCGAGACCGACGCCCTCAAGCCGATCAACCGCGGCTTCCTCGTCGCCGGCTCGCTCACGCTCGTCGGCACGCTCATCGTGTCGCTGGTGTACGTCGGCAACGACTTCGACAACGCCGGCTGGAAGTGCTTCGGCGCCGTGGCCATCGGCCTGATCCTGGCCCAGCTCATCAGCCGCCTCACGGAGTACTACACGGCCACCCACTACCGCCCCGTTCAGGAGATCGCCGAGGCGGCCGAGACCGGCCCTGCCACGGCCATCCTCTCCGGTACCGCGAGCGGTATGGAGAGCAGCGTGTACGCGGTCATCGCGATCGCCATCGCCATCGGTGTGTCGCTCGCCATCGGCGGCGGCAACCTGCAGTTCAGCTTCTACCTCGTCGCCCTCACGGGCATGGGCATGCTGGCCACCACCGGTGTCATCGTCTCCGAGGACACCTTCGGCCCCGTCAGCGACAACGCCGCCGGCATCGCCGAGATGAGCGGCGAGTTCCACGGCGAGGCCGAGCGGATCATGGTGAGCCTCGACGCGGTGGGCAACACCACCAAGGCTGTCACCAAGGGCTTCGCCATCGGTTCGGCGGTCATCGCCGCCGTGGCGCTGTTCGCGAGCTACATCGAGATCGCCGGCAAGGAGATCCTGCCGCAGAAGGTCCTCGACGACGCCGTGACCGATCCCCGCGGCATCTTCGACCTGATCCCCATCAACGTCGCCGACCCGAAGGTGTTCATCGGTCTGCTCATCGGTGGCGCCGTGCCGTTCCTGTTCTCGGCCCTCGCCATCCGAGCGGTCGGCCGCACGGCCGGCGTGGTCGTGCAGGAGGTCCGCAAGCAGTTCGCCGACGGCAAGATCATGAAGGGCGAGAAGCTGCCCGAGTACGGCCCGGTCATCGACATCTGCACCGAGGCGTCGCTGCGTGAGCTCGCCACCCCGGCGCTGCTCGCCGTGCTCACCCCGGTGGTCATCGGCTTCGGCATCAACTTCTACGCACTCGGCGCCTTCCTCGCCGCGGTCATCCTCGTCGGCCAGCTGATGGCGAACTACCTCAGCAACGCGGGTGGTTCGTGGGACAACGCGAAGAAGTACATCGAGGACGGCCACCACGGCGGCAAGGGCAGCGACCCGTACCGTGCAGCGGTCATCGCGGACACGGTCGGCGACCCGTTCAAGGACACCGCCGGCCCGGCCCTCAACCCGCTGATCAAGGTGATGAACCTCGTCAGCCTGCTGATCCTCCCGGCCATCATCAGCCTCCAGGACAACGACGGTGCTCGCTACTCGATCGCCGCCGCCGCCCTGGTGGTGCTGATCGGTGCCGTGGTGTTCAGCAGCCGTCAGAAGATCTCGCTGACGGCCGCCTGACGCGACCGCATCCGGGCCGAACGGCCCAGATCTCCGACAGCCCGGGCCGTTGGCCCGGGCTGTCGCCGTTTCAGGGGCTGTTCAACCCGGCAAACGTCGCCAAGGCCCAGATGTTCTTCGCCAAGCACGGGTCGAAGACCATCGTGCTCGCCCGTTTCGTTCCGATCACTGACCCCTCCCCTGCTCGACCCGTTCGAGCGGGAGCGGTTCCGAAGGAATCTCCGCGTGTGGGAACCGACGTGACCTCGGGCACGTCGAAGTCCCATGGCACACGTGAACAACCACAGCACGTGCCGCTCGCGCTCGAGGGCGCGATCGGCACCCGTGGTGGGTGCCATGCTGGGGATCCTGTCGTTGGGTCTCGCCGCGTGCGGCGGGGACGACGAAGAGTCGACGAGCATGGCGACCACCTTCGACCAACCGGCCCGTCAGGCCGCCGACGCAGGGGGCTCCGGGGAGGGAGCCCCGGCGATCGCACCGGCGGTGACAGAGGCGGCCACGGAGGCGACCGAAGCACCGGCCGCCACCGAGGCACCTGCCGCCGACTCCGCCGGGGCCAGCGGCAGTTTCGGCGGCTCGACGGTCGGCCCGGCGCCGGCACCGACCCGCCTGCTGCAGATCGAGGTGACGATCGCGGTGGAGGTGCCCGACGTGTCGGCCGCCCTGCCGGTCGTGGTCGACATCGCCGCCGACCACGGCGGCCAGGTGTACGGCTCGGATGTCGAGCTGGGCGACCCGGAGACGGCGACGGGGGAGGTCGTCGTCAAGCTGCCGCCCGCCGAGTTGGAGGCCGCGATCACCGACATGACGGCGCTGGGCGTCCTGCGGGGCAGGTTCCAGAACACCGACGACGTCACCGACACCGTGACCGATGTGGAGACGCGGATCATCAACCAACAGCAGAGTGTCGACCGGGTGCAGGCGATGCTCGCCGGGGCGAAGGACCTCGGTGAGGTGGTGCTGCTCGAGGGGGAGCTCACCGCACGCCAACTCGTACTCGAGCAGCTGCTCGCCCAACAGCGCAACCTGCGCAACAGCACGGCGCTGTCGACGCTCACGGTGCAGCTGACGGCGACTCCCGTCGAGACCGTGCCGACCACGACCGTGCCGAAGCTCGACCTCGACATCCGCACCGAGGACGGCGTCGGCGACGCGTTCGCCACGGGTGGGCGGGCGTTCGTGACCGCCGGGACCGCGGTGCTGATCTTCCTCGGCTACACCGGGCCGTTCATCGCGCTCGCACTGGTGGCCCTGCTGGTCGCGCGGTCGGTCACTCGTCGCCGGGTGCGACGAAATCGATCAGCTGCTCCACCGCTCCCACCAACTCCGGACGAAGGTCGGCGAACGAACGAACCCGATTCCGCAGGCGCGGCCAGAAGTTGACCGGATCGGCCCCGAGCGCCGCGCAGATGCCCTCTTTCCACGGGCGGTCGCGTGGCACTCGGGGCCACGCGTCGATCCCGACGAGCTTGGGGCGCACGCCCTCCCACACGTCGACGAACGGGTGACCCGTCACGAGGACGTGGCGCGAGCTGCGCATCACCTGGGTCGCGAGACGGTGTTCCTTCGACCCCTCGACGAGGTGGTCGACCAGGACACCGAGCTTGCGCTCCGGCGAGGGTCCGAACTCGGCGACCGCATCCAGGATGTGATCGATGCCGTGCATCGGCTCGACGACGATGCCGAGCTCGCGCAGGTCGTCACCCCACACGTGTTCGAGCAGTTCGGCGTCGTGCTTGCCCTCCACCCAGATCCGACTGGCGCGGGCGACCCGTGCCGGAACCGGCTTCGCCGACGCGATCGAGCCACTGGCGGTGACGCGGGTCGTGGCCACCGTGGCCGCCGCGTTGGTGGCCGGGCGGATCAGTGTGATCGGCTTGCCGTCGATGCGGAACCCGCCCTCCTTGTAGCGGAAGTGGCGGTGCACACCCTGGCGGTCGCGCAAGGTGACGGCCTCGACGGTGATCTTCACGACGTCGCCGCAGAATCCGGTCGCCCGGTCCTCGACCAGCATCCCGGTGCGGACGGGGACCTCGCGGTACCTCGGCTTCGTCTTCGCCTCGGCGAACTCCTGGAGGATGTCGCGCGTCTGTCGGGTCATCGATTCACCCACCAGCGGCTGCCCCGGCTCGGCGAGGTGGCGAGGACCTGGTCGATGTGGAGGCCGTCGGAACGGCGGTATGGCGCGCGCACGCCGCGGGTGTCGTTGGGCATCGCGAACGATGTTGGCAGGTACGGCGCGCCCCACACGTGCACCCGTTCACCCGGCCCGGAGAACGACAACACCCCCTCGGTGAGCTCCACCTGCACGTCGACCTCGCCGTCCTGGCGGTAGCCGCGATCGAGCGGCTGCGGATCGCCGGTCGCGTACCACTCGATGTCGAAGGTGACCGGCACCGGTGTGCCGTACGCCCTCCCCCACGCCTCGGTCGGGTCATCGAGCAGCACGCCGTGCGCCTCGTTGCCCAGGCTCCACTGGCGGAAGGGCACGTCGCACTCGTGGCCGGCCCACATCTCGGGCGGCTTGATCTCCAACCCTCCGCGCAGACCGGTGCCGTCGAGCTCTTCGACGTACAGGTACGGCTCGCCCTCGCGGACCAGCCCGGCCCAGTAGTCGAAGCGGCGACCGCGCAGCTCGATGCCGACGTAGACGCCCACGAGCGCACCCACCTCGCGATCGGTGCTCGACCCCCACCACCACCAGGCTTCGACGGGCGCATCGTCGTGGCGCCGCTCGTCCGACGGCGACCACCCGACAGGTGCGAGCTCGCTCACGACCGCCTCGGTACCGACGCGGTCACGCCGGCGGCAACGGGTCGTCGCACTCGGTACCGGAACCGATCCCCCGCGAGAACTGCGTCACGATCGGGCAGACTAGGCCCCGATGGTTCGCTACCTCAGTCTGGAATGGATCGACGCACTCACCGCCGAGGTCGCCGCGAGCGCCGAGCTCGCCGGCCTCGCACACGATCACGAGATCGGCGTGACCCAGGCGGTGACCGAGGGTCCCGAGGGCGATGTCGTCTACCACCTGCAGGTGGGCGACGGCACGGCCAGCTTCGGCGCCGGCGCCGCATTTCCCGAGCACGTGCGGATGGAGCAGACGTGGGAGACCGCCGTCGCCGTCGCCACCGGCGAACTCAACGCCCAGGACGCCTTCATCGGCGGCCGCATCCTTCTCACCGGCGACCAGCAGAAACTGATGGCGTCACAGCCGGTGTTCAAGGCGCTCGACGCCGTGTTCGCCACCGTCCGCCAGCGCACCGAGTACCGCTGACGGTCGGCGACCAGGACGAACGAGGACGAGTCAGGAGTCGCGATGCCCGAGTTGCCCGAGGTGCAGGCCCACGCCGAGCGACTCACCGAGCAGTTCCGCGGCCACGTCCTCGAGAGGTTCGTCCCGTTCAACTTCACCGCGCTGAAGACCGCGGTGCCCCGGCCCGATGAGGCGTACGGGCTGCCGCTGCTCGAGGTCGGTCGCCGCGGCAAGTACCTGCTGCTGCGCTTCGAGCCCGTCGTGTTCGTCGTGCACTTGATGCAGGGCGGCCGACTGCTCGTCGACGACAAGCTCGCGCTGAAACCGCGCAACGGCCAGGCCCGGTTCCTGTTCACCGACGGACCGGCGCTGCTGCTCACCGAGGCGGGCAAGGAACGCCGAGCCGGTGTGTGGTGTGTCGCCGCCGACGCGCTCGACGGGCCCCCGCTGCACCGCCTCGGGCCCGATGCGCTCGAACTGTCCGACGAGCAGTTGGCCGCGCGGTTCGCCGAGCACAACATGCGCGTGCACGGGTTCCTGCGCGACCAGCACACGATCGCCGGGCTCGGCCGGATGCTCGCCAACGAGGTCTGTCACCGGGCCAAGGTCTCGCCGTTCGCGATGACCGGCAAGCTCGGTGCCGAGGGAGCGCACGCGGTGCGCGAGGCGATCCATGCGTGCGTCGCCGACGGGTTGGCGTACGAGCGCACCCGCACCGACATGAGCTCGTCGGCCGATCGCCCGGGCGCCGTGCACGGCCGGGCCGGTGAGGCGTGCCCGGCGTGCGACGACACGATCCGCTCGGTCAGCTACAGCGGCTACACGGTCGCCTACTGCCCCACCTGCCAGACCGGCGGCAAGGTCCTCGCCGACAACACCACTTCGAGATTTCTGAGGTAATCGCATCGCGCTGTGCAGCTCCGACAGGTGGGACTTCAGAAGGCGACGGTCTCTGGTTGTCGGTGGGTGGGAGAGGCATCAGCATGCGGCCAGGCGCCGGGGCATCCGCTCGCGTACGTCAGATGACGTACGCGGGAGCCGTCGAGCGGCGGGTTCGCCCGGACGCGTGTACCCGTACCTTCGGGCACATGGGCATACGTCTCAGCTCCAGAACCTCCCCGTCGCGACCCTCCGGCCGCCTTCCCGGCTCCACCTCGAGCGCCGCTGCAGAGCTCAGAGGGGTGAGCAAGACCTTCGGCGCCGGCGACCAGGCCGTCCGAGCGCTGAGGGACGTCACGATCGGCTTCGCGCCCGGCGTGTTCACCGCGATCATGGGCCCGTCGGGGTCGGGGAAGTCGACCCTGCTCAACGTGCTCGCCGGCCTCGACCGGGTCGATGCCGGTGAGGTGTTCATCGGCGGCACCGAGATCACCGGGCTCGAGGACCGGGGCCTGACGCTGCTCCGGCGCCGCCGGCTGGGCTTCGTCTTCCAGAGCTTCAACCTCATGCCTGCGCTGACGGCGCGCGAGAACATCGTGCTGCCGAGCGAGCTCGACCGGCGCCGGGTCGACCAGGACGAGCTGGCCTCCCTGGTGCACTCGCTCGGGATCGCCGACCGACTGCACCACCGGCCGTC
>JBILUM010000258.1:0-4844 GCA_044370995.1 Ilumatobacteraceae bacterium
GACCGGATCGGGCGCCAGCGGGTGCTCATCGAGGACGTGTCGGCGCAGTACGGCTCGCTCGCGCTGCAGGGGCCACGATCACGAGGCATCCTCGCCGGCCTCGACGACGCGGTCGGCGGGCTCGGCTTCTTCCACCACACGCCCGCCAAGATCGGCGGCGCTGCGGTCAACGTGTCGCGCACCGGCTACACCGGCGACCTCGGCTACGAAGTGTGGGTCGAGGCCGACGACGCCACCTCGGTGTTCGACGCGATCGTCGACGCATCGGCGGGGCAGGGGGTCATCCCGGTCGGCATGTCGGCGCTGCTGATGCTGCGCATCGAGGCCGGCCTGGTGCTGATCGACGTCGACTTCCACTCCAGTCGGTTCGCCTACACCGACGAGGAGCGCACCACCCCGGTCGAGCTCGGCTTCGGCTGGATGCTGAAAGACGTCGCCACGACCGACCGTGCCTTCATCGGTCGCGAGGCGATCCGACGCGAGCTGGCCGACGGCACGTCGCGGTGGCGGATGGTCGGGTTGAAGGTCGACTGGCAGGACTGGGACCGCCGGTACCGCGCCGAGGGCATCATCCCGCCCAAGGACGAGCACCCGGTCGTATGGGAGATGATGCTCTACGACGACGACATGGAGCGCGTCGGTTACACCACGAGCTTCATGTACTCGCCGGCGCTGCAGCGGCACATCGCGATGGCACGGGTGCGGCCGCACCTCGCCGCGTCGGGGTCGAGGGTCCACCTCGAGGTCACCATCAACCACCGCTACCAGACGGTGGCATGCGAGGTGGCCCGGCCGCCGCTGTTCAACCCCGCCCGCAAGACCGCCACATCGGCCACCGCATCTTCAGGAGCCCCCGCATGACCTCCTCGCGCACCTACGACGCCATCGTGATCGGCGGCGGCCACAACGGGCTGGTGAACGGTGCCTACCTGGCGAAGTCCGGACTGCGCACCCTGATCCTCGAGCGGCGTCACTTCGTGGGTGGCGCGGCGATCACCGAGGAGCTGATGCCCGGCTTCCACTTCACGACGTTCTCGTACGCGGTGAGCCTGCTGCGGCCCGACATCATCCACGAGCTCGACCTGGTCAAGCACGGCTACTTCCCGTTGCTCATGCCGCACAGCTTCGCCCCGGCCGACGACGGCGGGCACATCACGCTCAGCAAGGACCGCAACCTCACCATCCAGGAGATCTCGCGGCACTCGCGCCGTGACGCCGACGCCTACGACCAGTACGGCCACGACATGGCCCAGATCGTGCAGGCCCTCAAGCCGCTGTTCGACAGCGTGCCGCCCAACCTGTTCAGCGGGCAGGCCGAGGACGCGCTCGCCCTCGCTGATCTCGCCAAGCACCTGAAGGGTCTGCCCCAACGTGTGCTGCACAACATCGTGCGCCTCCTCACCGGCAGCGCGGCCGACTTCCTCGACGACTACTTCGAAGGTGAGCTGCTCAAGGGCCTGCTGTCGTCGTCGGGCATCATCGGCACCAAGGTGGGTCCGCGGTCGCAGGGCTCGGGAGTCGTGCTGCTGTTCCACAACATGGGCGAGCAGGACGGCGTGTTCGGCAACTGGGGATTCCACAAGGGTGGCAACGGTGGTCTCACCCAGGTGCTCGCCCGCGCGGCGCAGTCCTTCGGTGCCGAGATCAAGCTCGACGCCGCCGTGTCGAAGGTGCTCACCACGAACGGTCGTACCACCGGTGTCGTCCTCGCCGACGGCACCGAACTGCACGCGCCCGTGGTCGTCAGCGCGCTCGATCCGCGGCGCACGTTCCTCGAGCTCGTCGAGCCGCGCGAACTGCCGGAAGACCTCGTCGAGAACATCCAGCGGTACAAGTTCCAGGGCACGTCGTCGAAGGTGAACTTCGCACTCGACGCGCTGCCCGAGTTCCCCGGCCTCGACGGCACCCAGTTCCGCGGCTTCACCAACATCGCGCCGTCGATGGACTACCTCGAGCGCGCCTTCGACGAGGCCAAGTACGGCTGGTACTCGTCGAAGCCGTACCTCGACTGCTGCATCCAGTCGACGATCGACCCCGACATGGCCCCGGCCGGCAAGCACGTCATGTCGTGCTTCACGCACTACACGCCGTACAAGCTGAAGGGCGGCGACTGGGACACCGAGCGCGACCACCTCGGCGACACCGTGCAGCGTCGGCTCGAGGAGCTGTTCCCCGGCTTCTCGAAGCTGGTGCTGCGCCGCGAGGTGGTGACGCCGCTCGACATCGAGCGCACCGTCGGGCTGTCGGAGGGCAACATCTTCGCCGGCGAGCTGATGTCGCCGCAGCTGTACTTCTTCCGGCCGGCGCCCGGCTGGAACCAGTACCGCACCCCGATCCACGGCTACTACCAGTGCGGGTCGGGCACCCATCCGGGCGGCTGCGTCACGGGTGGGCCGGGGCGTCTCGCGTCGCAGCAGATCGTGCGCGACCTGGCCCGATCGGGTCCGGCCGCGGGTGCGGCAGCGGGCGGCTGAACGGGCCGGTACCCTGGGTCCCATGAACGTTGCGAACGCAAGCAATGGTGCCGTGGGGTCCGCCGATTCGCCGGTCGTCCAGCGGTTCCCGATCGGGTTCCAGTGGCCCACCGTCGATCCCTTCCTGTTCTGCGTCCACCATCTCGACCACTACCCGGCCGGCAACGCGGAGCACGGCCCCGCCGCGTCGCTCGACGGTCGCGACCTCGGC
Source organism: Ilumatobacteraceae bacterium (assembly GCA_044370995.1). Classification (GTDB taxonomy): domain Bacteria; phylum Actinomycetota; class Acidimicrobiia; order Acidimicrobiales; family Ilumatobacteraceae; genus VFMC01. The sequence continues at coordinate 2,686 of JBILUM010000258.1, forward strand.
CAGGACTTCGCCGGCAAGGACGGCTGGCGGATGTACCACGGCGACCGCGTGCCCGGGTTCCCGCAGCACCCGCACCGGGGCTTCGAGACGGTCACGTTCGTGCGCCGCGGTCTGGTCGACCACAGCGATTCGCTCGGCGCCGGCGCCCGCTACGGCGGCGGCGACGTGCAGTGGCTCACCGCCGGCAAGGGCATCGTGCACAGCGAGACCTTCCCGCTGCTCGACGCCGACGGTCCGAACACGCTCGAACTGTTCCAGATCTGGGTGAACCTGCCGGCCGCCGACAAGTTCGCCGAGCCGCACTTCTCGATGTTGTGGGCCGACGACGTCCCGCGGTTGACGTTCCGCGACGAGCGGGGCGGCGCCGTCGAGGTGACCGTCGTGGCCGGCTCGCTCGCCGGTCACGTGCCGCCGTCGCCACCCCCGTCGTCGTGGGCGTCGCGGCCCGACAGCGATGTCGCGATCTGGCACCTGCGGCTCGACCCGGGCGCGTCGTGGACGATGCCGGCCGCGCTCGGCGACGAGACCGTGCGCGTCGCCTACGTGTTCGACGGCGACGGCGACGGCGACGGGGCCGGGGCCGGCGCGAGATTCGACGGCGACGAGATCGCAGTCGGCAACGGTGCCGTGCTCGAGTGCGACCGTGACGTGGTGGTGCACAGCGATCTCGGCGCCGAGGTGCTGGTGCTGCAGGGCCGGCCGATCGCCGAGCCGGTCGCTCAGTACGGACCGTTCGTGATGAACGACCGGGCGGGCATCGAACAGGCCTTCGCCGACTACCGCGCCACCCAGTTCGGTGGCTGGCCATGGACGTCGGACGAGCCGGTGCACGGCAGCGATCCGCAGCGGTTCGCCCGTCGTCCCGACGGCACGGTCGAGCGTCCGACCGGCATGCCGAGCGGCGACGTCAGGAGTGCAGCGCCCGTCTGACGAGCGCGTCGACCAGCGACTCGTCGAGTTCGAACGCGGCTGCGCGGCCGACGAACTCGCCACGATGGTCTTGACCGAGCACCGGTCGCACGCGCGGTCCACCACCGAAGGTGAGGACGTCGCGGCGTCGCCACGCGCGCCAACGCGACGCGAGGCCGAACTGGCGCATGGTGGTGCCCGTCCCGGTTCCCCGAGTAGCGACCCGATCGAGCAGCGCGAGCGCATCGAGTGCGATGGCCGCGCCCTCACGGGCGGCGTCGATCCACGGTTGCACGCCGTCGTCGAGGCCGACTGCCGCGGCCGTCTCGGGGAGGCCTGCGGCGACGTCGGCCCACCAGGTCGCGTCGGGTTCGTTGCCGCTCCAGTGCGCCTCGCCGCGGAAGGCGGTCGCGAGGGCCAGGTGGTGCCAGCCGCGGGCGCGCACGTCGGTCTCCCAGGCCGCAACGTGATCGTCGCCGCGGAGCCACGCGGCAGCGCTCGTCCAGGTTGCGATGGAGGCCGTCGCGAACTCCATCGGGTTCCAGAGGACCCCGCTGCACGCCTCGCGCAGTGCCGGGTCGCGGCCGCCGAGCGGGCCCAGGTGGAGCGCCTCGCGCATCAGCCCGTCGTTGACGGGCGTGTTGTCCCACACGAGCGGTGCCCGGCCGGTCAGCTCGGCACGCCGCCGGGCGTCGACTGCGTCGATCCGGTCGTTCACCACGTCGAGGCCGGTCCACATCACCTCGACGTCGTCGGCGAGGCCGTCGCACAGGCCCTGCAGGTACGGCGAGTCGTCGATGCCGCAGTAGTGCGTGGGCACGACCCAGACCGGCACCTCGAGCGAGTGCAGGAGGGCGTGGGTGAGATCGCGGTGGGTGGCGCCCGCATCGAGCGCCGCGAGATCGTCGCAGCTGAGCACCACGACCGACGCTCCGGCGTTCACCGCAGGCCGCAGCTTGTCGATGACCTCGCGGGCGTCCGCATCCGGACCGGGGGTGAGCCCGACCGCGAGGGCCACGCCCGGCGCACGAGCGGCCAGTTCGGTGAACTCGCCGAGCTCGGCCGCGGTGAACGGGGCCCGCCAGTCGTCGCGATGTCGCGGTTCGGCCTTGGCGGCCCACACGTAGTGCGTGGCACCGGCCTCGGCGAGCCGGTCGAACCAGGCGAGGCGTTCCGTGTGGGACCACGGCGGCCCGTAGAAGCCCTCGATCACTCCGCGGATGCGCACGATGCCTCCTGTTCCGTCGTCC
>JBILUM010000259.1:0-4827 GCA_044370995.1 Ilumatobacteraceae bacterium
CGCCCGGGCAGAGTCCGAGCGAGACCGTCACGCGCAGGTAGTGACCGTCGTTGAGGTTGATGCTCATCGACTCGAGGTCGAGCGTGTTGTGCCCGGCCGTGGCTGCGTCGGTACCCGGAGCGCAGCCCTCGAGCTGCACGATCGTGGTGGTCGTCACCGATGCCGGCGTGGCCGCCGCACCGCGTCCGCCCAGCATGTAGCCCACGCCGGCGAGCGCGACGCACATGCCGATGAGCTTGACGGGGCTCTTCTTCTTCTCGCCGTCCTCGCCGGCCTTGTCGTCCTTCTTCTTTCCCATGAGTGACCGTCCGTGTCGTCGGGCTCCCGCCGGATCCCGCACGGCGGGCCCGGTGGAGGTTTCTTGCGTTCTTGACTGTCCGGAGACGAAGTCGCCGATGCCAGGAGGCAGCGGCGAATCAGCCGTCGATCTGGAGCGCCGCGTCGAGCGAGATGTCGGAGACGATCGTGATCTCGACCCGCCGATTCCGCGCACGGCCCTCCGACGTGGAGTTGTCGGCGATGGGAACCTCTTCGCCCCACCCGGCGATCTCCAATCGCTTGTCGAACCCGCCCTGGAGTGCGAGGAACCGGCGTACGGAGTTCGCCCGGTCAGCGGAGAGCTCGTAGTTGAAGTTCGAGTCACCGACGCTGTCGGTGTGGCCTTCGATCTTGATCTCGTTCGGGATCGTCTGGAGAGCAGGCACGATGGTCTGCAGCACGACCTGACCGCTCAGCTTGAGCTCGGCGCTGCCGCTGTCGAACAGCAGCGCGGAGTCGACCACGTTCAGCACGAGGCCCTCGCCGTCGAACCTGAACAGGAGCTGATCGCCGACACCTTGTGAGTCCGCGGCCGCGCGGATCGCGTCTTCCACGCTCTCGAGTGCACCGAGCGCCTCCTGTGAGGCTTCCTGCTCGGCCTCCTGGCGGGCCTGCTCGATCTGGAGCTCGGTGGGCGTGGCCATGTCGGTGCCGTCACCGCTGCCGGTCACCCCGGCGGTCGCGGGCATCACGTTCGCGTCGAGCACACCTTCGCCACCGCCGAACGGTGAGGAGCCACTCTGGCCCTCGCCGATGTTCACCACCTGCGAGCTGCTGGCTCCGCCGAACTCGGTCCGGAAGCTCTCCGCCAGCTTCTTGAACTTCTCGAGATCGGTGCGACCCATCGCGAACAGCACCAGGAACAGCGCCATCAGCAGCGTCAGCATGTCGGCGTATGGGATCACCCACGCCTCGTGATTCACGTGCTCCTCGTGCTCCTCGTGTTCTTCGTGCCGGCCGCCCTTCTTGCCGTGCCCGCCACCACCGCTCACGAGCCTGCGTCCCTGATCTCCTGCGCCTGAGCCGGCGGGAGGTAGCTGAGGAGCGTCTCTTCGATCACGCGGGGGTTCTGACCACCCTGGATGGAGAGCACGCCTTCCATGATCATCTCCCGGATCTGCGCCTCCTCGGCCGAGGCCCGCTTCATCCGGTTCGCGAGCGGCAGCATGACACCGTTGGCCAGCCACACGCCGAGGAAGGTCGCCACGAACGCTGCAGCGATACCGTGACCGAGCTTCTCGGGCTGGTCGAGCTTGCCGAGCGCTGCGATCAGACCGATGACGGCGCCGATGATGCCGAACGTCGGGGCGAAGATGCCGTAGGCCATGCACCAGTCGGCCGCCACTTTGTGACGAGCCTTCATCGCCTTGATGTCGGTCTTCATCACCTGCGCGACGGCCTCCGGGTCGCTGCCGTCGATGGCGAGCTGCAGACCGCGTTTCATGAACGGATCGGAGAGTCCGGCCATCTCCGACTCGAGCGCGAGCAGGCCTTCACCGCGGGCCTTGCGGGCGAAGCTCACCATGGTCTCGATCTTCTGCGGGGCGTCCTCGATGCCCTTGGCGGTGAGGGTGCGGATGATCGCCTTGATGACACCGGTGGTCGCCTGGAACTCGAAGCTCGCCATGGTGGCGCCGAGCGCGCCGAAGATCACGATGAAGAGGGCCGGGATGTTCGTGAACAGAACGACCGGGTTCACGCCCTTCAGCGTCGAGCCGACGAGCGTGATGATGGTGCAGAAGACGAGTCCGACGAGTGCGGCGGGCATGGTTCAGCTCTTCTCTTCCTGTGCGGGATGATCGATGGCGAGGGCCGCGTCGACATCCGGGGCCGATCCGCTGACCACCTCGGGGAGCGGCTTCGAGGCAGCCGCAGCGCTCACGCCGCTGGCAATGTCGGCGCCGTCGACCGCCATGCGCGCAGCGAGTGCGATTGCGCTCGCTCGCAGCAGCGTCAGCTGATGCACGATCTCGTCCGGCGACTCCACCACCACGTACTCGTTGCCGTTCAGCAGCTTCACGACCGTCTCGTGGTGGTGTTCGAGGCGTTCGATGTGGTCGGGGTTCAGCCAGAGCGGGTCGGCGTTCCGCAACCTCGTAAGGCGGATCATGGTCTCGACAGTGCGGAGGTCGGGCGACAGCGCCATGAGCCGAGGGAGAGTCGACCCCCGAGGAGTGGTCGCACACGTCACGTCCGGGTGACGCCTCGACACCCGGCCTCCATGGCATGAGAACCTGGCACTTCCCTCGCGTCACCGGACAGTCGTTCCCGTGGAACCCGCAGAGGATCTCTCCCATCAGCTCTGGACGATGCGCGAGCTGCTCGAGCAACTCGTCTACAAGCTCGAGGTGCAAGGGCTCCTGCTCGCTTCCGGCCGTGCCCGGTGGATCCCCTACGTGACCGCCGAACTCGAGGCGATCATCGAGGCGATCGGCGAGATCGAGGCGCTCCGTGCCTCGGCTTCCGGCCGGCTCGCCCGTCAGCGCCGTCAGCCACCGAACGCCAGCCTGGCCGAGCTCATCGAGCACGTCGAGGCACCGTGGGCCGGCCTGCTCGCCCAGCACCGGCTCCACCTGCTCTCGCTGCAGGCCGAGATCGAGGAGATCTCACGGGCCAACCACGAGATGGCCAAGCGCAGCCTGATGCGCTCCCGCGAGATCATCGCCTCGCTCGGCGAACAGACCGTCGACGTGTACGACCCTCGCGGCATGACCACCCCGCTCGCCGTCGGCTCGCTCCGCCTGGACCGGACGGTCTGACATGCCGAACTTCTCTTCGCTCAACACGGCGTTCTCGGGCATGAACTCGCAGAAGCGGGTGCTCGACGTCATCGCCCACAACATCTCCAACTCGAGGACCGAGGGGTATCACCGTCAGCGCGCCGAGCTGAAGTCGCTCGGCGGCACCGCCGTCACCGGTGTGTTCAGCGGCCGCTCGCAGAGCTACGGCGTCGACGTCGTCGGTGTCACCCGCGCCTACGACGTGTTGCTCGCCGGCCGTGCCGTCCGTGAGGACGCCGCCCGAAGTGCGGCGAACACGACCAGCGCGTCGATGTCGACGGTGGAGGGTCTGTTCCCCGAGCCGAGCGACCTCGGCCTCGCCCACCAACTCGACGAGTTCTGGGGATCGTGGACCGACCTCGCCAACGATCCCGGCAGCCTCCCCGCCCGCACCGAGTTGCTCGGGAATGCCGACGCCCTGGTGACGAACCTCCGCCGCTCGTCGAACGATCTCCAGGCCGTCGCCGACAGCGCCGTGAGCCGGATGACGACGCTCGCCGCCGAGGTGAACGACCTCGCCGACCAGATCGCGAACCTCAACCGCACGATCAGCGACACCTTCGGCGAGAACAACGACCTGCTCGACCAGCGCGATGTCCTGGTCGGCCGGATGTCGAACCTCACCGGCGCAGTGGCCCGTCCCTCCGCCTCGAACGGGATCGACCTCTACATCAACAACCGCTCGATCGTCAGCGGCACCATCGTCCAGCGGGTGAACGGCACGGCCGGCCCGCTCACCTGGCAGTCCGACGGCGCCAGCGTGAACCCCACCTCCGGCGAGGCGCAAGCGCTGACGGCGGTGATCAACGATGTCGTGCCCCGCTACAAGGCGGCGCTCGACGACATCGCCAGCACGGTCGTCACCCAGGTGAACGCACTGCACACCACCGGCTACGACCAGTCGAGCACCACGGGCCGCAACTTCTTCGACCCGGCCAATCTGACCGCCGCCACGATCAGCCTCTCGGTCGACGTCGCCGGCCAGCCTGCGAACATCGCAGCCGGCGCACCGGTGCTGCCCGGGCCGGTGGCACCCGGCGTGCTCGACGGCGAGATGGCTCGTCAGATCGCCGCCCTCGCCGATGCGGCGACCGGCGCCGACACCAAGTACCAGACGATGATCACGACCCTCGCGGTCGAGACCCGCTCGGCCAAGGGCCGGGCGGCGATCCAGGATCAGGTGGCCGACACGGCCATCCGCGACGCCGACTCCGTCGGCTCGGTCTCCCTCGACGAAGAGATGGCCAACCTCACGGCAGCCCAGCGGGCCTTCGAGGCCAACGCCCGGATCATCACGGCGATCGACGAGATGCTCGGCTTCCTGATCGAGCGCACCGGGGTGGTCGGACGATGAGAGTGACGAGCTCGATGATGCTGCGGTCGACCCTGCGCGACCTCAGCCAGGGACTGAGCCGGCTGCAGGAGACGCAGACCAAGATCTCTTCCGGCAAGGAGATCACCCGACCCTCCGCGGATCCGGGCGGAACCTCGAGTGCCATGGGCATGCGCCAGGATCTGCGTCGCGCCGACCAGCGCCTGCGTTCGCTGAACGACGCGCAGGGCTGGCTGGAGACGGCCGACGGCGCCTTGATCTCGTCGCTCGATTCGCTCGGCCAGGCCAAGGAGATCGCGGTGCGGGCCGGCAACACCGGAGCGCTCGGCGACCCGGCGGCGCGGCAGGCAATGGCGACCGAGATCCGTTCGATCCGTTCGGAGATGCTCACCCTCG
>JBILUM010000260.1:0-4818 GCA_044370995.1 Ilumatobacteraceae bacterium
CGTCGATGAGCACGTCCTGGACGGCGCCGTAGGGGAAGCCCTCCTGGCTCAGGTCGTACGGGGCGGTGGTGTGATCGGTGGTGACCTTGGCGAGCGTCCTGGCCGCGTTCGGGCCCCACACGCCGACGGTGCAGATGCCCTGCGAACGGTCGGTGAAGGTGGCCTGGGCGTCGGCGTGATCGGCGTTCCACTGCTCGAGGTGCTTGTTGAACCAGTAGTTGTCGCGACCGCCGTCGAAGGCGCCGGTGATCACACGGAAGTGGTGCTCGCCGAGGCGCTGGATCGTGAGGTCGCCACGGAAGCCACCGTGCGGGGTGAGCAGCGGGGTGTAGACGCTGCGGCCGACGGCCACGTCGACCTTGTTGACGCACACCCAGTCGAGGAACGCGCAGGCGCCCGGGCCTTCGAAGTCGAACTCGTTGAACGCGGTGAGGTCGACCATGCCGACGCTCTCGCGCATCTGCAGGTGCTCGGCGTTGGTGACCGGGTTCCACCAGCGGCCGTCCCACTCGTGGGTGCGGGGCGTGAACGCCTCGGGGAACTTCGCCTGCAGCTTCTCGTTGCTCGAGTACCACTGCGGACGCTCCCAGCCGCGGGCATCGAAGAACGTGGCGCCGAGGGCTTCCTCGCGGGCGTAGAACGGGCTGCGGCGCATGCCGCGCTGGCTGGCCCACTGCTCACGCGGGTGGACGATGCCGTAGGTCTTGTTGAAGTGCTCGTTGCACCGGGCGTTGATGTGCCACTCGGTCTTCTCGTGCGGGTAGAAGCGGCTGATGTCGCTGCCGTGCGGGTCGCACATGTGCGGGTAGCCGTAGGTCATCCACTCGGCGACGAGCTGGGCGATGCCGGGGCCTTCCTTGATCCACACCGCTGCGGCGCTCCACAGGTTGCGCACCTCGACGGTCTCGCCGAGCACCGGGTTGGCGTCGGGCGTGAGGCTGAGCAGGCCGTTGATGGCGTACTTGATCTCGGCGTCGCCGAGCATCTCCATCAGCTCGATGGCCTGTTCCATCTGCGGCTCGAAGTCGTCGTAGGTGAGGGGCAGCTCGGTGGGCGTGAGCGCGGATGCCTGGTTGCTCGGGATGTCGTCCGGGCGCATCAGGATGGGGCGGTGGGCGTAGCTGCCCACCTCCATCGAGCCGGCGGACTGGCGCTCGTAACAGAACGTGTCCATGTCGCGGATGATCGGGTACGCCAGTTCCTTGTTGCTCTCGACGAGGACGTCGATCGGGCCGACGTCGGCCATCTGGTGCACGGCCGGGGTGAGCGGGATGTTCGCGCCGGCCATCGCGGCGATGCGGGGGCTCCACACGCCACAGGCGATGACGACGTGCTCGGCCTCGATGCGCCCGCGGTCGGTGACGACGGCGGTGATCTTCGGGAACCCGCTCGGCAGCAGCTCGGTCTCGAGCGACAGGACCTCGGTGTTGGCGAACACGCTGAGGTTGCCGGCGGCGACCGCTTCTTCACGCATCCGGGTGCCGGTGGCGAGCGAGTCGACCACCGAGACGCTCGGGGTGTAGTAGCCGCCGAGGAGGATCTCCTCGTTGATGAACGGCACCATCTCCTTGATCTCGGCCGGGGTGACCAGGCGGGCGTCGATGTCCCACGCCTTGGCCGAGGTCATGCGCCGCTTGAACTCCTCGAGCCGCTGCGGCTCACGGGCGATCTCGATGCCGCCGCAGGTGTTGTTCAGGCCGTGGTCGATGTACTGGTTCTGGCTGTCGACGGTGAGGAACGCCATCTCCTTGTTGTGGTCCGTGGGGAAGATGAAGTTCGACGCGTGGCCGGTGGAGCCACCGGGGTTGGGCAGCGGGCCCTTGTCGAGGAGCACCATGTCGGTCCAGCCGAGTCGGCTCAGGTGTCCGACGAGGCAGTTGCCCACGATGCCGGCCCCGATGACGACGACCTTGGCCGTCGAGGGGACGTCACGCGTGGCGGCCGTCTGTTCGCTCATGTTCTCTGGTCTCCCCGGGAGTCCTGCGCAGGCGCGTTGTGCCTGCGGGCTGCTTGATATATCTTCACGATATCACAGCTCCCACCCCGCCCACATCGCTGAGCCAGCGTGCCTACGTCGAGATCCGCCGCATGATCGTGCGGCTCGATCTCGCGCCCGGGGCCGTGATCCGCGAGGACGAACTGCAGGACCGGCTCGGCCTGGGCCGCACCCCGATCCGGGAGGCGCTCCAGCGGCTCGTGCGCGACCAGTTCGTCACCGTCATCCCACGGCGTGGCATGTACGTGTCCAACATCGACGTGGGCGAGCTGGCCACGCTGTACGAGACCCGGGCGATCATCGAGCCCTACGCAGCCCGCCTCGCCTGCGTGCGCGGCACGGCCGCCCACTGGCAGCGCATGCGCACCGTGCTCGACGCTGCCCACGTGCCCGGCACCCCCGGCGGCACCCTCATCGAACACGACCGCGAGTGCCACGAGATCGTGTGGGAAGCGGCCGACAACCGGTTCCTCACCGACACCCTCGACATGCTCTACGCGCAGAGCGATCGCCTCTGGCACATGTACCTCGCCGACGTCGACGACATGGAGCACGCGGTCGACGAGCACACCCAGATCCTCGAAGCCCTCGAGGCCGGCGACAGCGAACGGGCGGCATCGCTCACCGAGGCGCACATCCGCAGCTTCGACGAGCAGATCCGTACCGCGGTGCGTCGACGCCTGGAGTCACCCCTCGCCGGCTGACGCCGCTGCTACCCTCGGCAGTGCGCCGACCACCTCGGCCGGGAGAGTCACGACGCAGCCAGCGTCGGGGCGCCGAAGGAGCAACCTCCCCGGAATCTCTCAGGCGAACGGACCGTCCGAGCAGGCGCCGCTGGAAAGCATCCGGCCGTGGCACGCCACGGACTCGGTTCGCCGACGGGGAAAGGGCATCGCCGTCCACGGCGGGCTCGAAGCTCTCAGGCATCGATGACAGCGGGGGAAGCACACCGACCGGGCGCCCTGCGTCCGGCCCACACGGAGGCTTCCCATGACCGATCCATCGCACCCGTCCTCACCGCTCGCCGAACTCGTCGACCGCGACCTCTTCGGCACCGACGACTTCGTCGGCCGCCACATCGGGCCCACCGCCGACGAACAGCGCCTGATGCTCGCGCTCGTGGGTGCGGGCAGTCTCGACGAACTGCTCGCGGAGACGGTGCCCGGCCCGATCGCCGACGGCACCCTGCCGCTGCCCGCGCCGCGCACGGTCGACGACGTCCTCGGCGAACTGCGCCACATCGCGTCGATGAACGCCGCCCGCACCAGCCTGATCGGCATGGGCTACTCGGGCACCCGCACCCCGCCGGTCATCCAGCGAAATGTGCTCGAGAACCCCGCGTGGTACACGGCGTACACGCCCTACCAACCCGAGATCAGCCAGGGACGGCTCGAGGCGATCCTCAACTTCCAGACCATGGTCGCCGACCTCACCGGTTTCGCGATGGCGAACGCCTCGCTGCTCGACGAGGCCACCGCGGCGGCCGAGGCGATGACGATGACCCGCCGGTTGTCGAAGCAGACGAGCGACCGGTTCCTCGTGCACCGCGACACGCACCCGCAGACCATCGCCGTCCTCGCCACACGGGCCGAACCGGTCGGCATCGAACTCGTCGTCGGCGACGTCGACGACCTCGACGGCACGGACGCCGATGGCAACGTCGGCTGCTTCGGTGCGTTGTTCAGCCTGCCCACCTCCAGTGGCGCGGTGCCCGACTGGACCCAAGCGATCGCACGGGTGAAGGCCCAGGGCGGCCTCACCGTCGTCGCCACCGATCTCCTCGCCTGCGTGCTCATGGCCACCCCGGCGTCGATGGGCGCCGACATCGCGATCGGCTCGGCGCAGCGCTTCGGGGTGCCGATGGGCTTCGGCGGTCCGCACGCCGCGTTCATCGCCGCCGACGACTCGGTCGCCCGCGCGCTGCCCGGCCGCATCGTCGGCGTCAGTACCGACACCGCCGGTCGACCCGCGCTCCGGCTCGCGCTGCAGACCCGCGAGCAGCACATCCGCCGCGAGAAGGCCACCTCCAACATCTGCACCGCGCAGGTGCTGCTCGCGAACATCGCCGGGCTGTACGCCAGCTGGCACGGCCCGGAGGGGCTGCGCCGCATCGCAGAGCGCACCCATCGCCTCACCAGCGTGGTCGCACGCGCCGCGCAAGCCGGCGGGCTGCAGCTCGTCAACGACACCTGGTTCGACACGATCCAGGTGCAGGTCCCCAACGCCGACCTGGTCCTCGAGCGCGGGCGCGAGAGCGGCTACGACCTTCGGCCGGTCTCCCCCACCATCGTCGGCATCGCCTTCGACGAGACCTCCGACCTCCAAACCGTCCACGACGTGCTCGCCATCCTCGACGTGGCGGTGCACGGGGTCGACGTCACGCAAATCGCGGGCGACATGGATGCGCTCCCCCGCCGCCGCGCCGATGCGATCCTCCACCACGACGCGTTCAACCGATATCACAGCGAGCACGAGATGCTCCGGTACCTCCGTCGCCTCGCCGACCGCGACCTCGCGCTCGACCGGACGATGATCCCGCTCGGGTCGTGCACCATGAAGCTCAACGCGACGGCCGAGATGATGCCGATCACATGGCCCGAGTTCGCCGACGTCCACCCGTTCGCCCCCGAGGACGAGACCGTCGGCTACCGGGCGCTCATCGGCCAGTTGGAGTCGATGCTCGTCGACATCACCGGATACGACGCGGTGAGCCTGCAGCCCAACGCCGGCAGCCAGGGCGAGTACGCCGGGCTGCTCGCGATCAGGGCGTACCACCGCAGCCGTGGCGACGAACACCGCACGGTGTGTCTCATCCCGTCGAG
>JBILUM010000400.1:0-3624 GCA_044370995.1 Ilumatobacteraceae bacterium
GCGTGCGGTCGCCCGGCTGCTGCCGGCCGGCGCGGTGAGCACCGGGACGATCTCCTACGCAGGCGGCGACGTCACCGCGTTGAAGGGCGCCGCCCTGCGCTCGTACCGGGCCGAGGTCGCGATGGTGTTCCAGGATCCCCGTGCCCACATCAACCCCGTGCGCCGCATCGGCGACTTCATGACCGAGGCGTTGCGCACGAACCACGGCGTCTCGAAGGCCGATGCGGTCGCGCGAGCGATCGGGCTGCTGGCCGAGGTCGGCATCGCCGACGGGCAACGCCGCCTCGAACAGCACCCGCACGAGCTGTCGGGTGGACTGCTGCAGCGCGTGATGATCGCGTCGGCACTGCTCACCGAACCGCGGCTGCTGTTGGCCGACGAGCCCACCACGGCGCTCGACGTGACCACCCAGGCCGACGTCATGGCGATCCTCGACGATCTCCGCCGGGAGCGAGGCATGGCGCTGCTGTTCATCACCCACGACCTCGAGCTGGCGAGCGCCGTGTGCGACCGCACCGCAGTGATGTACGCCGGGCAGCTCGTCGAACAGCGCACCTCGTCACAGTTGCACGACGATCCGCTGCATCCGTACACGGCCGGTCTGGTCGGGGCCCGCCCGCGTATCGACGGTGACGTGACCCGGCTCGCGGCCATCCCGGGCAGGCCGCGGTCGGCCTACGAGGCGCCCGCCGGCTGTGCCTTCGCCGACCGGTGCGCCCACGTCGAGGATGCGTGCGGTGAGGCCCGTCCGCCACTCGAGCCGATCGAGGACGGGTTCGTGCGTTGCCGTCGTGCCACCGAGCTGCGCGGGATGCTGCCGGCAGGGGGCCGTCATGGGTGAGTCGACCGTCGCGCCCGCATCGGGCGCTTCAGGAGCCTTCGGCGAGGCGCTGCTCTCCGTGCGCGGCCTCTCGAAGCACTTCGGCAGCAATGTCGCGGTCGACGACGTCTCGTTCGACATCGTCCGTGGCGGTTCCCTCGCGATCGTCGGAGAGTCGGGCTCGGGCAAGACGACGATCGCCAAGATGATCGTCGGCCTGCTCGCGCCGACGTCGGGCACGATCACGGCCTGCGGTCACGACCGCTCGTCACCGGCCCGGGGTGCCGCCGAGCGCCGACGCCGGGGCGCTGAGGTCCAGATCGTCTTCCAGGATCCCTACAGCAGCCTCGATCCGCGCCAGAGCGGTGCGTCGGCGATCGACGAGGTGCTCGCACTCCATCGCGGCGGCTCGAGCGCCGACCGGGCGCGTCGGGTGGCCGAACTGGGCGATCTCGTCGGCCTCGACGATCGCCAGCTGCGAGCGCTCCCGAAGGCGCTGTCGGGCGGCCAACGACAGCGCGTCGCGATCGCCCGGGCACTGGCGGCGGAACCGCAGCTGTTGATCCTCGACGAATCGGTCGCCGCGCTCGACGTGTCGATCCAGGCCCAGGTGCTGAACCTCCTCGCCGACGTGCGCGCCGACACCGGCGTGTCGTATCTGCTGATCAGCCACGACCTGGCCGTGGTGCGCCAGATCACCGACGACGTGATCGTGATGCACCGGGGTGTCGCGGTGGAGCGGGGCGCCACCCGCGACGTCCTCGATCACCCGCAGGCGGCGTACACCCGGCTGTTGCGGGCCAGCGTGCCGACGCCGGGCTGGCGTCCTCGTCGCCGGAGCGAGTGGACGGACGTGTCCGACGTTCCCGACGTTCCCGACGTGTCCGATGCGGTCGCCGGCTGACGCCGGCTGACGCCGGGTTCACCTCACCCGGTCCAACTCACCCGGTCAACCTCGCGGTCGATCACCTCGTGCGTCGGCGTGACCGTGTCGCTCACGGCGCCGACGAGCCGCCGCGATGTCAAGACCCGACGTCCGGAAACGGGAGTCAGCAGGGGGCACCCCCTCATCGTCGTCGTGTACGACACCTCGTCACAGTGGTCGTCGCCCCTGGTTCGCTGATGCGATTGCACCACCAGGACAGGTGTCGCGTCGTCAGACGGCGATGGTGAGCGTCGCCGCGAACCCGGCGGAGGCGTCACCGGTGACGGTGGCGAGTTGCTGCGCCGCCGCGTCGTCGCCGAAGACGCCGTCGCTGGCGAGCGAGATCCGCAGGAGGCTGTCGACGCTGGCCTCGTACCCGGCCGAGGCATAGGCCGCCTCGCAGGCCTCCAGCGGGAACGCCAACTGCGACGTGTGGCGGACATTGCTCACCGAGGTCGCATCGGCGAGGCTGGGGTACACCTCGAAGTGGATGTGCGGCCACCGGCCGGGGTAGCAGCCGGGGAAGATCGTCTCGAAGCGCACGACGCCGTCGACGTCGCTCTCCTGCACGCCGCGCAGGTAGTTCTCGGCCTCCACCCCCTCGGAGTACATCGAGTACCGGCCGAGCCGGTCGCAGTGCCAGACGTAGACAGCGGCGCCCGCGAGCGGCGTGCACCCGTCGACGTCGAGGAGTACGAGCTCGACCGTGGTGGGGATGCCGTCGGCAACCCCGGAGGCTGCGCCGATGCTGGCCGTGATGTCGCTGCGCACGACGCCGGCCTCCGACAACACGTCGGGTCCGTTCGATCCGTCGCCGGGGAACGGGCCGGCGGTCTCCGCCGGCACGAGCTCGCAGTCGCCCGAGGGTCCGGCGTCGGTGGTGGGCGTGATCGGATTGGCGGGCGGCGTCGCGAGCGTCTCGATCGGCAGGGTGCCCTCGGTGGTGCTGGTCGCGCCGGTGCCCGTCGTGGTGGGCGGCGGCAGCGTGGTGCTCGGCAGGGTGACGGCCTCGTCGTCGGAGCACGCGCCGAGTAGCAGTGCCCCAGTCGTGCCCGCCAGCACGGTGAGCAACCGACGCCGGCCGAGCAGGCCGGGGAGATCGATGCCCAGCCCGCCGTCGATCATGTCGTCGATGATGCCGCCGCCGGCGTTGGCGCCGTTGCCGAGGTGAGAGTGTCCGCCGTGCGCCTGGTCGCCCATGGCGTCAGGCTAGGGCGCCAGCGGAGGTCGCCGGCGACGGTCAGACGGGCAGATCGCCCGTGGCAGTGCGGGTGGTGCCGTGATCGGTGAACGCCTTGATCGTGTTCTCGGCGATGCGCATCTGGTGGATCTCGTCGGCGCCGTCGGCGAACCGGGCCCAGCGGGCGTGCTGGAACATGTTCGCGAGCGGGGTGTCGGTGGAGTACCCGAGCGCGCCGTGCACCTGGATCGCACGGTCGATGATCCGGTTGAGACTGTTGGCGACGAAGTGCTTGGCCATGCTCACCTCGGTGCGGAAGTCCTCGCCCCGATCGATCTTGTAGGCGGCGTGCAGCACCATCAGCTTGCACTGGTAGAGCTCCATCGCCGAGTCGGCGATCAGCCACTGCACGCCCTGCTTCTCGGCGAGGATGCTGCCGTGGCTGTAGCGCTCGAGCGAGCGGCCCACCATCAGATCGAGCGCGGTCTCGGCCTGGGCGATCCAGCGCATGCAGTGCGCGAGCCGGGCCGGGCCGAGCCGGTACTGGCCGAGCCGGTGGCCGTTGCCGCGGCCACCGAGGATCTGCGAGTCGTGGACGCGCAGGTCGGTGATGACGATCTCGCTGTGGCCACCGGGGCCGTGCATCGTCTCGACCTCCCGGACGTTGTTCCACCCCTCGGTGGGGAGATCGATGATGAA
>JBILUM010000261.1:0-4782 GCA_044370995.1 Ilumatobacteraceae bacterium
CCGACGACCGGTGCACCCACCTTGAGGGCGAGGTCCATCAGCTTGTGGATCTTCTCGGCGAACACCTCGCCGAGGGCGCCGCCGAAGACGGTGAAGTCCTGGCTGAACACGAACACCTTGCGACCGTCGACGGTGCCCCACCCGGTGATCACGCCGTCGGTGTAGGGGCGCTCCTCGAGGCCCGAGGCGTGGGCACGATGGCGGGCGAGCATGTCGAGCTCGTTGAAGCTGCCGGGATCGAGGAAGTAGTCGATGCGCTCGCGGGCGAGCATCTTGCCCTTCTCGTGCTGGCGCTCCACCGACCGGGGCGAGCCGGCGTGGTGTGCCTGCTCACGTCGCTGGCGGAGATCCTCGAGCTTCTCGATCATGGGGTCACTCACGGGGAGCCACGCTAGTTGCCCCTCTCCGGTGCTGTGCATTCCAACCGCTCCCCTCGCGGGCGTGCTCACGGAACCCCGTTGCCAGGGTCTGGCAGGCTGGGGTGATGACGTTGCCGCTCGCACCCCCGATCGCACCGATGTTGGCGAAGGCCGCCACCGCGATCCCGGTCTCGGCGGCCGGCGGGCCGGGCGAGTGGCACTACGAACCCAAGTGGGACGGGTTCCGCTGCATCGTGTTCCGCGACGGCGACGGGATCGAGCTGGCGAGCCGCAACGAACGGCCGTTCACCCGCTACTTCCCCGAGCTGCTCGAACCTCTGCTCGCCCAGCTGCCCGACCGGTGCGTGGTCGACGGCGAGATCGTGGTGCCCGACGCCGAGGATCGCGGCCTCGACTTCGACGCCCTGCTGCAGCGCATCCACCCGGCCGAGTCGCGGGTGCGCCGCCTGGCGGCCGAGACGCCTGCGTCGTTCGTGGCCTTCGACCTGCTCGCGCTCGACGACCGGTCGCTGATGGACGCGCCGCTGCACGAGCGGCACGCGCTGCTGCGGTCGGCGCTGGCCGGCGCCGGGCGCCAGGTGTACCTGTGCCCGAGCACCACCGATCACGAGGTCGCCCAGCACTGGTTCGTCGAGTTCGAGGGCGCCGGGCTCGACGGTGTGGTGGCGAAACGCCTCGCCGATCCCTACACGCCCGACAAGCGGACCCTCGTGAAGGTGAAGCATCTGCGCACCGCCGACTGCGTCGTGGCGGGCTATCGCATCCACAAGGACGGCAAGGGCGTCGGTTCGTTGCTGCTCGGCCTTCACGACGACGAGGGTCGGCTGCACCACGTCGGGGTCACGGCGAGCTTCACGGTGAAGCGTCGCGCCGAACTGCTCGACGAGCTCGCGCCGCTGCTCGACGGAGCGATCGAGGGTCACCCGTGGCAGGACTGGGCCGAGGCGCAGGCGCATGCCGAGGGACGGTTGCCCGGTGCCCAGAGCCGCTGGAACGCCGGCAAGGACCTGTCGTGGGTGCCGATCCGTGCCGAGCGGGTGGCCGAGGTGACCTTCGGCCAATTGGAGAAGGGCCGTTTCCGGCACGGTTCGTCGTTCCTGCGCTGGCGGCCCGACCGCGAGCCGGCGAGCTGCCGCTACGACCAGCTCGAGGTGGCCGACCCCGTGCCGTTCCACGACGTGGTGACCGGCACGGTCTGACGCCGACGCCGACGCCGACGCTGACGCCGACGTCGACGCCGACGCCGACGCCGACGCGGCTGCGTCACTCCAGGTTGAAGGTCTTCTGCAACGTCTGGGTGCCGGTGCTGGTGGTGACCGACACCTCGAGCGTCCAGATCCCGGCCATGAGCAGCGGCACGCCCTCGGCCTGGGGGAGCACGGCGGCGCCGGCGTCGGAACCGGTGGCCTCGGGCGGCAGGGTGAGGATCACCGTGGGTGCGATGGTGTCGTCGGGAGGGCGGAACGTGATCTGCACAGCGCTGACGCCGGTGGCCGGCGCGTCGAACTCCACCCGCACGCCGTTGGCGCCCACACCGCCGGTGAGGAACACCGTCAGGTCGGCGCCGGCGTCTTCCATCACGAAGCGGCCCTGGTCGTAGGCGTACTCGATGCCGTCGCCGGTGTCGACGAGACCGGCCGGCGTGAACGACAGCATCCAGGCCGTGAGCATCAGCACGAACATGCCGCCGGCGGCTTCGACGCCGGTGGCTCGCCGCAGGCGCGACGCCATCGGTGCGGTCATCGAATCGGCCTTGCGCAGTCGAGTGGACACGAACTGGCGAGTGGCCAGGCCAACGAAGACCATCGCTCCGACAGCGAGGGCCTTCACCAGCAGCACCCGCCCGTGCGAGGTGTCGAAGAGAGCGCCACGATCGAGCCGCCACGTCTGGATCGCGCCGGTGATCACGGTGAGCAACAGCGCCGGTGTGGAGAGCCGGCTGAAGCCGCGGACGGCGTGCACGAGGTCGTCCTCGCCGGGTCCGGCCAGCACGACCCGGGTGAGCAGGACGACGCCGCCGAGCCACACGGCCATCGCGAGTGCGTGGACGACTCCTGCCGCGTAGCCGACGAGCGCCATGTCGCCTCCCGACCGGCTGAACCCGAACGTGGCCACCGCCAGCGCGGGGATGCCGAGGGCCATCATCTGCGACTGCTGTTCGAGGCATCGCTCGGGGCGCAGGACGACCCAGCCGCACCCGCCGGCGAAGGCCACTCGGGCGAGCGCTGCGAGCCCGGGCGCAGAGTCCTTGAGGTCGATCCAGGCGGTCGGGCTGAGCGACGCGCCCACCGTTGCGCCGGTGGTCTGTGCGGTGAGGAGGATCGCGACGCAGACCGACGAGAAGACCGCGACGGCCCACGCGGTCCGCAGGAACCGCACCGTCAGGATGTACTCGACGCCTTCCGGCCAGGCGACGACGATCAGGATCAGCGAGCCGAACAGCACCGCGAGCGACAGCGCAGCGACGAGTCGGGCGAGGCCGAGTGGCCCGCCGACCCGATTGGGGTCGGTCTCGGCGGCGCCACCGACGACCTCGCCGGTGACGGGATCGACGACCGGGGCGAGCGTGGCCGCCGTGATGGCGGGCTCGGAGACCGCGGTGTCGGCGGTCCCGGTGGTGTCGATGGGCGCTGCGGTGATCACCACGGCGGCGTCCGCAGTGACGGTGAAGGTGATGCCGACCGCACCGTTGGCCGAACTGTCGGGGGCGCTCACGTTCATGACGACGTTGCACGTGCCCTTGGGGAACGGGTTCGGCACGGGCACGGTGGCCGTCAGCCGGTCGGCGCTGAGGGACGGGTCACCGACGGGGAAGACCTCGCCGTTGCACGTCGCGATCGGGACGTTCGTGGGGCCGAGGGGCTCGGCGAACGTGAACGTCATCGACGTCGGCGAGGCGGCGAGCGTGTCGTTGTTGGCGGGGCTCGAGCTCACCAGAGTGTTGTCGGCGTGGGCCACGGGCGCGCCGATGGACGTGACCGCTGCACACGCGGTGACGGTGGCGAGCGCCAGCAGCAGCCAGGTGGCGAGGCGGCGGGCGCGGACGATGGACGAGGTGGCGGAACCCATGGCGGTGGTGGACCAACGCTACTCGGGTCCGTGGGCGGGTGGGGGTCTCACCCCCGCCCGCGCAGGGACTGCTGGGCGGGCCGGTCAGGGGTTGGCTTCGAGGAACGCGTCGGCGACGAGGTCGCCGGGAACGTCCGGCAGCAAGGTGTACACCGAGATGCCGACGTCGAGATCGGTGGCGGTGAAGATCTCCCACACCGGCGATTCGAGCGCACCGAAGCAGACGATGCCGAGGATGCCGTTGGCGGACTCGCGCAGGTCACCGCCGTCCGGGCAGTCGAGCGTCTTCCAGTCGGCGGGCATGGCGTCGGTGCGCGAGATGCCGATCCAGATGTCGGCGACGTCGCTGTTGTCGGACGAGTCCTTGAGCGTGGCGACGCCGATCGCCAGCAGCTTCTCGTTCAGCTCCGGCTTCGACGCGATGAGGTCGAGCGTGCCCTGCGTGGGGGTGCTGGTCTCGAGGTAGAAACCGTCGGGGGCGATGAACTGGGTGGTCAGGTCGAGGATCTCGAACCGGGGCCCGGCGGGCGGTGCGGTGGCCGGGGCCGTCGCCGGCGTGGTGGCCGGGGTGGTGACGGGCACCACGGTGGTCGGCAGCGCGATCGGCGCTGCCGTGGTGGCCGGCGTTGCCGGCTCCGTCGCAGGGGTGGTCTCGGCGACCGTGGGGTCGGTGTCATTGCCGTCGTTCGGGTCGCACTCGGCGACGTCGAGATCCTGGGCGATCTGGGACTGCTCGTCGCTCAGCTTGTTCAGCTGGTCGAACGACTTCAGGGCCTCGTCGCTGTCGGAGGCCTTGCCGAGCTGTTCGACCTCGTCGATCTGGTCCTCCAGCACCGCGATGAAGTCCTCGAAGTCGGACGCGAGCGAGTCGGGAGCGCCGATCTCCTGCAGCCGACCGAGGGCGTCCCGGTACACCTCCAGCACGTCCTTCGCGAAGGCCTCGTAGTTCTCGTCGGACGGGAAGTCGATTCGGTCGAGGTCCTTGGAGACGTCACCGCAGATGTCGGCGAGCTCGTCGACGAAGTCGTCCTCGGAGAGCGCACCACCTCCGTCCCCCCCACCGCACGCGGCGAGAGCCAGTGAGACAGCGGCCGCGAGGGCCGTGATCGAACGTGTGCGCATGTTGTTCCTCCCTGATCAACGAGCGATCCGATCGTACGAGCTGACCTCGTCGTGACCGGTGACCCCCGGGTGCTGCAGACAGGGAGCCTGCAGCCGCTGAGGTGTCACCCGAGCGCGACGGCGAACCGCGGACAGGACCGTCCGTCATCATCGGCGTGCGTCGAGCAACCCTTGAACCTGCGTTCGCGTGAACGTCTTCGCGCATCGGTCG